>DUUU01000505.1 GCA_012841485.1 Armatimonadota bacterium | reverse complement strand
CCCGCTTCAGCCGCGCTGATCTGGAACAGGCCCTCGCCGCCGCGCGGGGACGTGGCGCCCGTCGCGTCGTCTGCCTGGCATGGGAGTTTGAGCCTGACCTGGCGCGTCGGGCAGAACGGGATGGCAATGCGCGCCTGCTCGCGATCCCTCCCGAGGTGATGGAGCCCAACCGGCGCGAGGTGGTCTTCTTCGAGCCGGGCTGGCTGGAGGTGGAGATCTGCTGGCGCGCGCCCTTCTGCGCGGACGTGCGCCTGACCGGCTTTCGGCCCTGCCTGCCAGAGAGGGGCGACCCCGAGCTGCGCGCCCGAGCCGCGGAGGCGCCGTTCGACCTGCTCGACTTCTGGGCCATCGACTTTGAGCACGACCCGGACATTGCTCTTTTCCGGCACCGCTGGCAGTCCTATCGCACGCGAAACAACCGGCGCCTGGTGCTGGAGAGCGATCGTGGTTACACGTATGTCGGTCCAGGCCAGAGAACCGTCGCCGTCAAGGCCGTGGATGTCTTCGGCATGGAGACGGTGGCCCTCGTCCGGCTCGGCCTCTGAAGCCTGCTCGCCTCCCCACGAGCCCCCTGGGACATGGCGCCGCGTTCCGTGCCGGGCCTGCCCGGGACCAATGGCGCGGGTTTCCTTGACAAACCCTATGCCCGAACCTATAATGGGGGCGTGGGACGCACACTTCCGCCCGGCTTCTCTTGGAGGGGCAGCGCGCCCTCGCGGAAAGACTCATGCAAGCGAACAGGCAGAGCGACTCAACGATGCTCACGGTGCTGATTCCGGCCTATAACGAGGCAGACCGCATCGCTGAGACGCTCGATGGCGTGATGGCAGCGCTTGAGGGCGCGGGGGTGGAAGGGGCCCAGGTCCTTGTCATTGATGATGGTTCTTCGGACGACACGGCCGCCGCGGCTGCATCCCGACCGGGCGTTGAGGTGTTTCGCCTGGAGGGAAACCGTGGGAAAGGGGGCGCGCTCAACGTCGGCCTGCGCCAAGCACGCGGCAAGATCATCGTCACCCTCGATGCCGATCTGGGCGCCAGTGCGGCCGAGATGGGCTGCTTGCTCGCCCCTGTCTTCGCGGGGGAGGCAGAGATGACGATCGCGGCGTTTCCGGCAGCGGGACGCAGCGGCGGGCTGGGATGCGTGGTTGGCCTGGCGCGGTGGGCGGTTCACCGGGCAACGGGCCAGGACGTATCGGCGCCTCTCTCCGGCCAGCGCGCTATGACTCGCGCGCTCATCGACGCGGTTGGAGGCTTCGAGGAGGGCTTTGGCGTGGAGACGGCCCTGACGATTGAGGCCCTCCGCCGCGGCTTTCGAGTGCGCGTGGTTCCGACGACGATGCGGCACCGTGCGCTGGGCCGAACCCCGGCTGGCTTTCTCCACCGCGGGAAGCAGCTGCTATCCGTGGCCCGGGTGGTGTGGCGCAAGCGCGCCTGGCGCCGGCAAGAACGCTGATGACCCCTTTTCTCCCCCAGCGACCAAACTACCGCGGGGAGTCTATCCCTGTGGGCGCCGGCGTGTTCTTCGTGGTGCCGGCACTCGCTCTCCTGGTGGGCCTGGCGGTCCTCACGGAGCTGCGCCGGCCGGCGCTGTTGCACGCCTTCGCTATCGCCGCCTTCGCGGCCCTGGGTCTTTTGGATGACCTGCGCGGCAGCCGCGCCCACACCGGCCTCCGCGGGCACGTGACGGCGCTGGTGCGCGAGCGTAAGGTGACAACCGGACTGCTCAAGCTCGTTGGTGGCGCTGCCACTGGAGTAGCCATTGCCTGGCTGGCGCGACCGCGCTTCCCAGAGGCGTTGCTGGATGGCGCCCTGGTTGCCCTCGCGGCAAACCTGATCAACCTGCTGGACCTGCGCCCGGGAAGGGCGTTGAAGGGGTTTGCCCTGGGCGCGCTCGCGCTTGTGCCTGCCGCCGGCTTTCCCGGCATGCTCCCGCTGATCGCGGTGATGCTTCCGGCTGCGGGTTACGCGCCGGCGGACCTTCGCGCGCGCATGATGATGGGAGATACCGGCTCGAATGCCCTGGGCGCCGCCCTGGGAGTGACGGCGGTGCTGCACCTGGAGTGGGGCGCGCGTTTGGCGATCCTCACGCTCCTTCTCGGCTTGCATCTTGCCAGCGAGAGGGTCTCGTTTTCACGGGTGATCGAGCGTCACCCGATGCTTCGGTTCCTCGATCAGTTGGGCCGGGAACCGCGATGATGAGATGAGAGGTCTTCATGGAGGAGAATCGACCAGTGCTGGACGCGGAGACCGTGCGAACGCTCGTGCGCCTCGTCGAGGAGAACGCCCTGGCGGAACTCACGGTGGAGGACGTCGACTTCGCGATCACCCTGAAAGCGGAGGGCATTCTCCAGAGCGTACTGCTCCCGGCGGCACAGCCTCGACAGGAAGAAGGCGAAACCGTTGAAGAGGGGCACGCGTTCGTGCGCGCTCCGATGACCGGCGTCTTCTATCGGGCGCCAGCGCCCAAGGAGCCGCCCTTCGTGGAAGTGGGCGACCACATTGAGATCGGCCAGCCGATCGGCTTGATCGAGGCGATGAAGGTCTTCAGTGAGGTCCCTTCCGAGGTGGCCGGCCGGGTGGTCGATATTCCTGCGAAGAATGGGGAGCTGGTTCAACAGGACCAGGTGTTGGTGGTTGTAGCGGTTGAGGAGTAGCGGATGGCAGAACATCGGCCGATCCAGATTGGGATTCTTGGTCTTGGCAATGTAGGCAGCGGCGTCGTTCGCGTGTTGGAGAGCAACGCGGAGGCCATCGCGCACAAAGCGGGGGGCCCGATCCAGGTCAAGCGCATCCTGGTGCGCGATCTGGCGAAGGCACGCCCTGTGGAGATCCCGCCCTCCCTGCTGACGACGGATGCGCAGGAGATCCTGGCCGATCCCGAGATCGATATCGTATGCGAGCTGATCGGGGGCGTGGAACCAGCGCATCACTACGTCGTCGAGGCTCTCGAGCGAGGGAAGCAGGTCGTCACTGCCAATAAGGAGCTGATGGCCCGGCACGGGCACGCCATCCTCGCCGAGGCGGCGCGCCATCGGCGTGACGTCTATTTCGAGGCAGCGGTTGCCGGCGGAATCCCCCTGATTCGCCCGCTGAAGGTAGACCTGGCGGGCAATCGCATCGCCCGCATCTCTGGCATCCTCAACGGCACCACGAACTATATCCTGACGCGCATGGCCGCCGAGGGCAAGGAGTTCTCGGTGGCACTCCGCGAAGCGCAGGAATTGGGCTACGCCGAGGCGGACCCCACCTACGATGTCGAAGGCCTGGATGCCGCTTACAAGATCGCCATCCTCGCCGCCATCGCGTTCCAGACGCCGGTGGATGTGACCCGGGTCTACCACGAGGGGATCACGCGGATCTCGCCCCGGGATATCGCGCACGCGCGCGAGCTCGGCTACGTCATCAAGCTCCTGGCAACCGCCCGAGATGAGGGAAGCGCCATCGATGTTCGCGTTCATCCGGCACTGGTTCCTCAAAACCATCCACTCGCCTCGGTGAACGATGCCTTCAACGCCGTGCTCCTTAACGGCGACGCCGTGGGCGACGTCATGTTCTACGGCCGCGGCGCCGGTTCGCTGCCGACGGGGAGCGCCGTCGTCGGCGACCTGATCGATGTGGCTCGGAATATCCGCTTCGGCGCTACCGGGCGCGTGCCTTGCGTGTGCAACCGCAACAAGCCGATGCGCGACATCGCCGAGCTCTCAACCGAGAACTACATGCGCATGCTTGTCAAGGACCAGCCGGGGGTAATCGCTGGCATCGCTGGCATCCTGGGCGAGAGCCGGGTGAGCATCGACGCGGTGGTACAGAAGGGCACGCAGGGCGATTTGGCGGAGATTGTCTGGATCACCCACCCGGCGCCGGAGTCGAGTTTCCGCGGCGCGCTCACTCGCATTGCCCAGCTCCCCGTGGTCCACGAGATCTGCAACGTCATCCGCGTCGAACGGTGAACGGGCGATCCGGTCGCGCGGAGATTAATCTCCGCGCTGCTTGGAGGCTAAGCCCTGCCGGGCTAGCCTGGTCAGGCCCCGGACAATGCGAGCGGGCGGTGGGACCGGCAAAGGCCCGAAGGGCCGTCGCTCAGAAGCAGCGCGGAGCCTCAGCTCCGCGCTCAAT
>DUUU01000504.1 GCA_012841485.1 Armatimonadota bacterium | reverse complement strand
GGGCCGAGAGGCTACCCGGAAGGGATAGGAAATGGGGAATCAATACCACCCGGATACACTTGCACTGCACGCGGGCCAGGAGCCGGACCCGACCACCGGCTCGCGAACGGTACCGATCTACCAGACGAGCTCCTATGTGTTTCGCGACGCGGAGCATGCCGCGGCGCTCTTCGCCCTCAAGGAGCCGGGCAACATCTACACCCGCATCATGAACCCCACGACCGACGTCTTCGAGAAGCGGGTGGCGGCGCTGGAAGGGGGCACCGGCGGTCTGGCCGTCGCCTCCGGGCAGGCCGCGATCTCCCTGGCCCTGCTCAATCTGGCGCAGGCAGGAGATGAGATCGTCTCCTCCTCCACTCTCTACGGAGGCACGTATAGCCTCTTCCGCTATACCCTCGCGAAGATGGGGATTACCGTCCGCTTCGTCGACTCCAGCGACCCGCGCAACTATGAGCGCGCCATCACGGAGCGCACGCGTGCGCTCTACGGAGAGACCGTCGGCAACCCGCGCCTCGATGTTCTCGATATCGAGAAGGTGGCGAAGATCGCGAGCGCGCATGGCATCCCCTTGGTGATCGACAACACCTTTCCCTCGCCCTACCTCGTGAATCCGATTCGGTGGGGCGCGAACGTGGTGGTCCACTCGACGACAAAGTTCATCGGAGGGCATGGCAGCTCCATCGGCGGGATGATCGTGGATGGCGGCAACTTCAACTGGGCCAATGGGCGCTTCCCGGCCTTCGTGGAGCCGGACCCAAGCTACCACGGCCTGAAGGTCTGGGAGACGTTCGGGAACTTCCCGGATGCGGGCAATATCGCCTTCATCATGAAGGCACGCCTCCAGCTGTTGCGTGACCTCGGGCCGTCACAGAGTCCATTCAACGCGTTTCTTTTCCTCCAGGGACTGGAGACGCTTCACCTGCGCATGCAGCGGCACAGCGAGAACGCGCTGGCCGTGGCGCGCTGGCTGGAGCAGAACCCCTGCGTAAACTGGGTGAGCTACCCCGGATTGGAGAGCCACCCGCAGCACTCCCTGGCGAAGAAGTACCACCGGGGTGGCTTCGGCGCGATGCTCGGATTTGGCATCAAGGGCGGCGTTGAGGCAGGCCGTCGTCTGATCGACCACGTCAAGCTCTTCTCGCACCTGGCCAATGTCGGCGATGCCAAGTCGCTGATCATCCACCCGGCGAGCACCACGCACCAGCAGCTCACCGAGGAAGAGCAGCTTGCCGGCGGAGTGACGCCCGACTTCGTGCGCCTCTCCATCGGCCTCGAACACGTGGATGACATCATCGCGGACCTGGATCAGGCGCTCAGCGCGGCGTGTGCGTGAAACGTGACCGGAAAACCTGGGAGGACCGATGGCTGCCAGATCTGAACCAGGCCGCGACGACCGCTCCGTTGGCCTGGTGGAGACGCAATACCTGACATTTGCCGAGCCGCCGGAGGAGATGGTGCTCACCTCCGGCGCGAAGCTGGGTCCGATCACGCTTGCCTACGAGACGTATGGCCGGCTGAACGCCACCCGGAGCAACGCGATCCTCGTGCTGCATGCTCTCTCCGGCGATGCGCACGTGGCCGGCCGGCACACGCCCCAGGATCGCAAGCCCGGATGGTGGGACGAAATGGTGGGCCCAGGCAAGGCCCTGGATACCAACCGCTACTTTGTCCTATGCGCCAACGTGATCGGCGGGTGCAAGGGCTCCACCGGGCCAAACAGCATCAACCCCGCCACCGGAAAGCCCTATGGGCTGCGGTTTCCCGTGGTGACGATTCAGGACATGGTCGCGGCGCAGGTGAAGCTGGTCGATCACTT
>DUUU01000503.1 GCA_012841485.1 Armatimonadota bacterium | reverse complement strand
CTGCACGCCGGGGAGGCGGCGGTCCGGCATCGCGGCATAGACGTCGAAGTCGTACATGCGCTCGATCCGCTTCAGGTAATCCGCCGGCAGCGCGATGTCGTTGAGTTGGGCAAGGCGGAACACGCCCAGGAAGTTGCTCAGGCTGACGTGGTGGTAGCCGCTGGAGAGCTCGATCTGCACCCCGTCGGGGTACACCTGGTTCTCCATCTCGGCATAGAGCCACTCCACCGCCGTGTCGCGCCACTTGGCCGCGTCCTTGAACTCTGGGAAGAGCACTCCCACGTGAAAGAGGCCGTTTCCCTCCATGCACAGCCAGTTGCCGGAGGTGGGATGGGGAAGAAGATACATCGCGTGCTCGGCGAACGATTTGACCATCGTCACCAGCGCCTCGTCGGTGAACTCCGGCGAGAGGAGGAAGCGGTAGAAGAGATCCGGCCAAACTTGCGCAGCGCGGATACCCGCCTCGATGGTGCGCCAGGTCGAGCGCGCGGTGTTGGCGGCGTCCTCCGGCACCGGGCAGGTGCGCACCCACTGCATCATCTGAGCCGCAAACTCACGCGCGTAGCGCTCATCGCCTGTGTCGCGATAGGCGCGAGCCAGGGCAGACCAATCGGCGTGGCGGTTGAGCTGCCAGGTCCACTCGTTGTTCGGGGCGTAGTTCGATCCAGGCGCCGTGGTCAGGTCGAAGGTCCAATCGATCTCCGGCCCGAACTGATGGCGCAGGCCGATACTCTCCATTTCATGACGGAGCACCCGGTCGGCACGGGCGGTGTTTGGCTTCTCGGGCTTTGGGTCGGCCTTCACGCCGGCGGGGAAGTACCACTTCGGCGTCTGGCGGTTGCGGTAGTACTGCGCCAGAGCGCGCTTTGCGGCCGCCAGGTCGCCCTTCGCCACCGCGGTCTTCACCTCGCCCAGCCCCGGATACTCCAGGTTCAGGGCCTCGAAAAGCTGTTCATCGGTCATGCGGGGTCCCATCTCCTTCCCCTCATGCGTCAGGATCACCTCGTCGATGCAGACGACCGCCTCGGGGTGCGGCTCGTTCCCCCACCCGGACGCGGTAAAGCGTAACCCACCGATCCGGTTCCACCCGAGCGGCTGGCGAGCCGCGCTCATCTGCGGCAGGTAGCAGCGGAATCGCTTCCAGCCGGTGAAGTTGAGGCGGATGCTTCGGGAGTAGTAGTCGGGGCCCTCGGTTTCGGGGTTCTCGGAGCTGAGGATGAGCATGAAGCTGGAATTGGTTGCTCTCTCCGAGTAGAGCCAGAACGAGAGCCGGTCGTAGGCCGACCAATCCGCAGGCACTTTGGCGAGCGAGATCCCGTCTGCCTTCGCGTGCTCCCAACGCAGTGATGCCCTCCCCTGCTTCACGCGCGCGGTATCCGCGGATCCCCCGCTCCACTCTGCCGGGTCGTCACACGAGGAGAGCAGGAGCGGCGCCACGGCCGGCTCCGCCGCCGAAGCGCCCCACAGCAGGGGGCAGAGGAAGAGTGCCAATGAGATGAGGATCTGTCGCAGCATCACAGCCCACTCCTTTCCGGTGCTTGCCCCCGAGATTCGCCGCAACCGAGGCAAACCCCTTGGGCTCCCCTGCCGTCGGCCCGCACGATCCTTCTGGGATCGGGGCATGGCCCCTGCGAGACACTCTCGCAGGACCGCGAAGCGGTCCCACATGGTAGCCCAGGGTCTCCTGACCCTAGGTCTCGCGGCCAGCCCTCTTTCAGGATCCCGAAGCGGATCCGACAAGACGCGAGATGGGTTTGTCCGATCTCTTCGAGGTCGTGGCTATTCTTCGCGAGGCATCACCACACGCGGAGCCGGGGGGCAGGCAACCGGCGCCGGGCGCGTTGACCATTGCCTCTCGCCCATGCTACAATGTGGCTGCTGGCTCGCGGACCGGAGCCACGGGAGCCGTGGGAGCCTCCCGGCTGTAGTCGCCTGATCTCCTCGATCGCGCCCCCGCGAGCATCGGTCCCTTCGATGCGGGAAACTGCTTCCCGTTGGTTGGAGAGCGTATTGTGAGCAACGTCTTTCAGAAATTGCGTGAGCGAGGCTACATTGCCCAAACATCCGATGACAAGGCGGTTGAAGAGCTTCTTTCAGGGCGGACCACCCTCTATGAGGGCTTTGACCCTACCGGCTCGTCCCTGCATATCGGGCATCTCCTCTCTTTGATGGCGATGCATCACCTGCAGCAGGCGGGGCATCGGATCATCTTCTTGCTGGGCGGGTTCACGGCGATCGTGGGAGACCCCATCGGGAAATCGGAAACGCGCCAGTT
>DUUU01000502.1 GCA_012841485.1 Armatimonadota bacterium | reverse complement strand
GTCTCGGCCGGGAGCGTGTCGATCCGCCGGTAGCCTTCGATCAAGAGGTAGATGAGGGACAGTCGCTCCAGGAGGCGCTCCTGCCAGCCGGTGCCACTCGCGGGGAGTGACGACAGGTCACGCACGAGCCGCGCCAGCCCGGGGGCTTGCGCATCGACGAGGCGTGCGGCGATCCCCTCCCAGAAGGCAGGGGGTTTTCCCTGGGCGGAGGCAAGCCCGGAGCGCACCAGGTCACACAGCCAGAGGTCGAGTTCTTGAAGGCCGGCGGCGACTCGCGATTCCCTGCGGGCGGCGCGGCGCTCCTGCGCGGCGGGATCGGCGGGCTCCTCCTTGCGGGTGGATTTCGCGGCACGCTGCTCGGCGCGCTTGGCGCGGGCTTCCAGCCACTCCGTTACCCACGGGGGCGGGGCCCCCTCGGAGAAAGCCTCGGGTTGGGCGGCCAGAAGAAGAAAGAGACCGAGTGAGTGCTTGCAGGGGAACTTGCGGCTCGGGCAGCTACAGCGGAATGCAGGCTCTCCCAGATCGATCTGCGTCTGGTAGGGGGACTTGCCGCTCCCCTGGCATAGGCCCCAGGCAGACTGCCTGTCACGCCCGAGGCTCACCCATTTGCGGGGCGTCGCCAGCTCTCTGCCCGCCTTGGCGGATGCGGCATCGGGCGCCAGGGCAAGCACCTGTTCCGTCGTCCACGTCAGAGACACCGCTGAGTCTCCACCCATGCCTCCCAGCATTGCATTCGCGCTCGCCGTGATCGCTCCTTCTGGGGAGAGAGAGGATTCTCATTGCGCGCTGGGGAATTGGGCGGCAAGCAGGCGCTCTCTGCGTCTCTCGTTCCTGACCCAGTGGAAGGAAAGGGTCACTGAAATGGCGCTCGTCGTCTCTCTCATTGCTTTGTTGATGTGGATTGCACTTCCGGCTGGCCACGCGCAGGCGTTCCCGGAGAACCTGGTGAGCCGGGCGCGGGTTTCCGCGTCGTCGCAGGCGTCGCCCGCGGACGGCAAGTACGGTGTGTTGCGCCTGGCCGACGGGAACCGCGCGACGCATTGGGCGAGCGCGAACAAGGCGCTCCCGCAATGGATCCGGATCGAGTGGGATCAGGCGCAGGAGTTCGACACGATCTCCCTCCAGATCTACCACACGCAAGCCCGGAATCTCTACGCGGGCTGGAAGCGTTTCGAGGTGGAGCTCTCGGATGGCACCAAGCGTGCCTACACCGTGCAGCCCGACCAGGATGTCGTGAACGCGCGCCTGGAGAAGCCGTGCCGGGCAAAGTGGGTCCAGATCACGCTTCTGGAGGTGTACGAGGAGCGCACCTATGTGGGGGTGGATGAAGTGGGCATTTACCTCGATCCTGAGCGCCGCATCCGAGAGCCGAAGCCGATCGCGCGCGCGCTACCAAGGGAAGCGATCCGCGTCCTGGGCGGTCGGCCGCATCCCTCGGTGTATGTGACCGCCGCGGACGTGGCACGCGCGCGCCGAAACGCGGAGCAGACGGAGTGGGGCCGTCAGACAAAGCAGGAGATCCTGGCGGCTGCCGATAAGTGGCTGGAGCGCACTGAGGAGGAATGGCTCCGCTTCCTGCCGCCGCCCGGCGCCTGCTATGCCTACGGCTTCACCGGCTGTCCCATCTGCCGCTCGTCCTGGGGCACGTGGGGCGGCGCGCGCTGCTCGTGGGACCGGCCCGGCACCGTCCAGTGCACTCAGGGGCATATCCTGCCGGATGCGAAGCACCCCGATGACGGCTCTGGCTACAAGGGCCCCGATGGCCGCGTCCATTACTTCGTTGGCTCATGGAATGCGTGGGTCACCGAGCAGTGGCTGAACGCGATCAACCGGCTGGGCCACGCCTATGCGCTGACCGGCGACGAGCGGTATGCCGAACGCGCCGCCTTCTTCCTCGATGCCCTGGCGAGCATCTACGCGGAATCGACCAGCGGGTCGTGGGACTACCCGAGTAGCCCCCCCAGCGGGCGCTTCGCCCGGCCATGGTACCAGGTGGCGCGCACCCTGGTCCCCTTCGTCGAGGGCTATGACCTGATCTATACGAGCAAGGCGCTCAATAAGCCCTCGCTGCGCCCGAGGCTGGAGAAGGGCTTCCCGAAAGGACCGACGCTCCAGCAGCGCGCGGTGGGCACCGCGGACGCCCACGGCAAGTCGTGGGAGGGGATGACCCGGCGCGACAACATCGACTTGAACCTGATGCAGGATGGCGCTTACTACTGCTATTCCCACAGCTTTAGCGGGGGCCTGCACAACGGGCACGCGGACTACATGCGCGGAGCCCTCGCGGTGGGCGTGCTCCTTGGCATACCCACCTATGTCTATAACGCGGTAGAGAGCCCTTACTCGATCTACGCCATGCTTGCGAACAACTGTGACCGCGACGGCCGCTACTACGAGACCGCGCTCGGATACGCGATCCACTGTCGCAACCTCTACCTCACCTTCACCGAGCCGCTGCGCCACTGGAGCGACGAGCGCTATCCCAAGGGCGTGAACCTCTTTGCCAACGACCGCTTCCGCGCTTTCTATGAGCTGCCCGACCTCACGATGGATGTCGCGGGGCATGCTCTCAACTATGGGGATTGCGGCCCCGACCACGCCTTCATCTTTCCATCCGACGCGAAGTTCTCCGGGACCGACTACACCTTCGCCGAGCACCTCTATGCCGGGTGCACCGGCGCCGAGCGCGAGCGTTTTGCCCGCCTCCTGCGCTATCTCGCCGGCGGTGACGTAGAGCGGGCCCGCGCCGCGGCCCCGAATCGCACCTGGCTCCTCTACCATGCCGACCCGGTGCCCGGCGCAGAAGCGCCCTCGCTCCCGGAAGACCTCCACCGCAAGGTTTTCGGCTCCTGGTTCCTCGGTCAGAAAGGCCTCGCCATCCTCCGGGACGGCTCCGGGGCAGAGGCTCAGGGCGCGCTCGTCCGTTTCGGGCCGTCGCTTAACCACGGGC
>DUUU01000501.1 GCA_012841485.1 Armatimonadota bacterium | reverse complement strand
GCGATCCTCCCTTACGTGAAGAACACGGGGGTCTACCGCTGCCGCAGCAACTCGTGGGTATCGAGTATGATCAACTACGGGGTGCCGGCCAACGCTGTGAACTCCTCCGGGCAGGTAGTCACTTTCTTCAGTGCGGATCCGCCCATCACCCACGCGCGCCTCGCGCGCCCGGCGGAGACCTTAATGATTACTGAGAAAGGGGCAGGCGGAGGCGAGAAGTACGTGCTCAGCGGGCAGTACTACGCCTGCGCGATGCCGCATATGGATGGCGGCAACGTCTGCTTCTTCGATGGCCACGTGAAGTGGTACCGGTTCGAGAAAGGGCCGCTCCCTACGCCCTGGGCCACCCCGTACTCGGATGAGCATTCCATCCACCCGCCCTCGGGGACCATCTGGAACGTGTGGTAGCCGGAGGACTGACGGCCATCCTTTCGTGGGGCTGCCGGCGCGTGCAACGGCACGGCTAGGCGGCCCCTCTCTCTGTCTGACCTCTTCACCCTCCGCGGTATCGCGCCTGGCAGCGAAGAGCGCCGATGCCTGCAGGAAGCCGGCAGCCGCCACAGAAACCACCGGATCGGGAAGTCGTGAAGGTCGTGAAGGGAGAGCGATCATGTCTGACGTTCGGTATATCAGCCGTGAGGAGAGCCTGCGCTGGTTCCGCGAGGCAAAGCTGGGGATGTTCATCCACTGGGGCGTCTATGCGCTTTTGGGCAAGGGAGAGTGGATCCAGGAGGTCGAGGGGATCCAAGGCGAGGAGTATGAGAAGCTGCCGCCACAGTTCACCGCCGAGGCGTTCGATGCCCGTGCCTGGGTGGATCTGGCCCGCGATGCCGGGTGCCGCTACATCACCCTCACCACGAAGCATCATGATGGCTTCTGCCTCTTCGACACCGCGACCACCGACTACAACGTGATGAACACGCCGTGCGGGCGTGACATTGTGCGCGAGGTGACCGAGGAGTGCCACCACCAGGGCCTGCGCATGCACTACTACTACTCCATCATGGATTGGCACCATCCCGATTACCTCCCGCGCCGGCCGTGGGACAAGCGCCCCGCGGATGGCTACGACATGGCCCGCTACCGCGAGTACATGAAAGAGCAGCTTCGCGAGCTTCTCACTCGCTACGGCTCGGTTGGCTGTATCTGGTACGATGGCGGCTGGATGCACACCCCGGAGTATATGGACTCCGTTCGCCAGAACGCGATGGTACGCGAGATCCAACCACACATCCTGATCAACGACCGTGCCATGACCCCGGAGGACTTCGGTACCCCGGAGCAGCGGATGCCCGCGACTGGCCTGACCAACCCCGATGGCAGCCCGCGCGTCTGGGAGGCCTGCCTCACGATCACCTCGCACTGGTGGGGGTATGATGCCCACGAGACGAAGTTCAAGAGCCCGGCAGAAGTCCTCCGCATCTTTGTCGATGTCGTGAGCAAGGGCGGCAACCTGCTCCTGAACGTCGGTCCGAAGCCGGATGGAACCATCCAGGAGGAGTTCGTGGCCGTCTTCCGTGCCCTGGGCGAGTGGATGCGCACCAACGGCGAGGCGATCTACGCCACGAGTGCCAGCCCCTTCCGCCGGCTGCCCTTCTTCGGGCGCGTCACGCGCAAGGCGAACCGGCTTTACCTTCACGTCTTCGATTGGCCCCGCGATGGCGTGCTCCGCCTGGTCGGGCTGAAGACGGAGGCGACTGCGGCCTGGCTGCTGGCACAGCCGGACGTGCGCTTGACGCTCGACCGGGATGGGGACACCCTCTGCATTCGCGTGCCCGCGAGCGCGCCGGACCCGGTAGCGAGCGTGGTGGCCGTCGAACTCGCGGGCGAGCCCGTGGTGGAGCAGCTCGTTTTGAAGCCGGATGCCGATGGTCGCGTGAACCTGCCCGCTCTCTATGCTGATGTGCATGGCCCCCATGGCCAGCGCGCGCGCCTGGAAGCCGTGGATGGCGTCGTTCAGGTGGGTAACTGGATCAACCCGAGAGACCTGGCCGCGTGGGACTTCGAGCTCTCCGAGGCAGGCGAGTATGAGGTGACCCTGAACTACGCGTGCCCGCCCGAGCAGGCCGGGGCCACGGTGGCCGCGGTCAGCTACCCGGACGAGCGCTTCCTGGGCCGCAGCGGGCCGGA
Organism: Armatimonadota bacterium; assembly: GCA_012841485.1. The sequence continues at coordinate 802 of DUUU01000501.1, read as the reverse complement.
GGAGATTCCCGATGACCCCGCGCCGACGGTGACCGGAACGGTCGCTGCCACCGCGTCCGCAACCGACTTCCAGCGGCTGCGCCTTGGCAAGCTCTCGCTGCCCGCGGGCAAGAGTTACCTGGTGGTGAAGGCGCTGGAGATGCCGAACGGCGCGGTGATGAACCTGCGCGGTGTGGAGCTGACGCAGGCTTGAGGCGTTCAGGTGGCAAGGAGACCTCTCAGGCAGGAGAGCAGGGGATGGGGGAGCGCCTGAACCCGGAAGAGATCCTCCGCGGCCTGCATACCGGATGGATGGGCCACCGGCTGGAAACGCGCGAGGAGACGGAATCGACGAACGACGACTGCATCGCTCTGGCACGTGCCGGGGCCCCGGCTGGCACGGTCGTCGTCACCAACTGGCAGAGCGCCGGCCGGGGCCGGAGGGGTCGCTCCTGGGTGGCCCCTCCGGGCTCGGCGATCCTTCTCTCGGCCGTGCTGCGCCCGGCGTTTCCGCCGGGTGCGGTCGGCCGGGTCGGAATGGCCGCGGCGCTTGCGGTGGTGGATCTCCTCGCGCGCGCCCGCGGCCTCTCAGCGCGCGTGAAGTATCCGAATGACGTTCTGATCGCTGGGAAGAAGGTGGCCGGGGTGCTCCCCGAGGCCTACGTGGCCGGCGGGCGCCTGGAGTGGGTGGTCATCGGAATCGGGATCAACCTGCGGCGCGAGGCCGTTCCCCCTGGCCTGGAAGCACAGGCGACCAGCATGGAGGAGCACGCGCCGCTCCCCGAGCGCGATGGCATGATCCGTTCCCTGCTGGAGTGCCTGG
>DUUU01000500.1 GCA_012841485.1 Armatimonadota bacterium | reverse complement strand
TGGACAGGCGGCCGCCGCGCCTCCGATCCGAGTCTTGCAGAACACGGCCGAGGATGGTTTCGCGCTCTTCCGCGACCTCGCCCTCGACCTGAATGGCAACGGCATCGCGGAGCCCGACGAGATCTTCTCGGGAGAGCCGGAGCTGGGGAACCTGCGCCTTCTGGATGCTGCGCAGAGGACGTTCGGGATGGCGCCCGGCGCGAAAGTGCGCTCCTTCCGGAACGCGCTGCGCCACGATGTGATCAGCGAGGGCCATTATGCGGGCCCCGAAGGGGAAGCCCCCTTCCGGTGGCGCGCGGAGATGACCGCCTTCGCCGGCCAGCCCTGGATGCGCCTGCGCTTCTCCGTGGCCAACCCTCGGATCAAGGAGCCGCATACGCTCCTCAGCGGCGTTGGCCTCACCTTGCCCATCGCGGGAACCGGATCCGTCGAAGGAGCGTTCGAGGAGTTCGCCTTCCAGCGCGTTGGCGAGGGTGAGACACCCGTATTGCTTCAGGACCTGGATGACCACTTTAGCATCCGGGGGCAGGGCTCCCCGCGTGAAGGCGAGCGTGCCCTCGGGTTTGCCAGCGTGCGCCGCGATGGCAAGTGCCTCACCGCCTTCGTGCGCGACTTCTGGCAGACCTACCCGAAAGCTCTGGCGCTGAAGCCGGGCGCTCTCCACGTGCGCCTGCTTCCACTGCTTCCATCAAACGCCTATGAGAAGGAGTCGGCGGAGGGCGATGCCCTTGTGCGCCTCTTCTATCCCTACCGTGACGGGAAGTACCAGTTCAACCGCGGTTTGGAGTTTACGACAGAGCTGTACCTCCTGCTGGAGCAAGGCCCCGCGCCTGGGCAGCGGGAAGAGCTGTCGCGCTACGCGCAATGGTTCAACAACCCCCTCTACGCCGTGCCCGACCCGGGGGTTGCCTGTGCCACCGGCGTGCTGGGGCCCATGAGCCCCCGCGTCGAGGGCGAGTTTGACGCCTACACCCACCTGGTAGAGAAGGGCTTCGCGGCAATTGAGGAGCGGCGCCGCGAGAAGCGCGAGTACGGCTGGATGAACTATGGCGACTGGCATGGCGAGCGCCGCTTCAATTGGGGCAACCTGGAGTACGACCTGCAATGGGCGCTCGGCCTGGAGTTCTTGCGCTCCGGCAGCCTGAAGTACCTGTGGCGGGGCGCGCAGGCCGCGCAGCACTCGGTGACCATCGACACGGTTCACGAGCCGTGGTCGCCGCGAATGGCAGGCCTGCAATGGACGCACTCCGTCGGGCACATCGGCAACTTCTTTGACCGGAACGACGACCGCTTCCGTAAGTTCGGGAATGTGTTCGGTCTGGCGCGTCCCGATGCACCCAACCCCTTCGTGGCCGGCGCCATCGACGTGGCCGGGCATACCATCGTCGGGGGGAATCTCCTCTACTCCATGCTCCTGGGCGACGCGCGTATGCTCCAGGTATCCGAGCGCGTTGCCGCTCACCAGGCGGCTTACCTGACACCAAGCTTCGACTTCTTCATCGAGCGGGCTGCTGGCTGGCCGCTGATCAACGCGATGGAGGCCTACGAGACCACCGGCAATCCCTTCTACCTCAACGCGGCGCGTCTCTACGTGGAGAAGGTGCTCGCCAAGCAAGACCCCGAGATCGGCGATTTTCGCCTGCGCCACGCCCTGCCTGAATGCCGGCACGATCCGCACCACGTCGGTGGAAAGGCGTTCGCTACCGGCGTGCTTCTCTATGGGCTGATGCGCTACCACCTGCTGACCGATGACCCCGAGGTGAAGACATGCATCCTCCGCTCGGCCAGCTGGCTGGCGCGGGTCTCCTGGAATAAGGAGACGCACGCCTTCCGGTATCTCAGCACCTGCCCCACTTTCGATAGGCGGCGCGGCAACGGCCTGACCGACCTGTTGTGTGCCCCCGGCATGGCCTACGCGCTGACGCTGAAGCCGGACCCCGAAGTGCGCGAAGTTCTGCTCGATTCCCTCTCGCGCGCATTCGCCGCCCGCGTGGATGATGGTAAGACCTACGCGGCGCTGATCCGCCAGGCCCCCTATGCCCTCCACCTCCTGCGCGCGAAGCTGGGGGTGCGCCAGATCGAGCCGCCCGTGGGAGCGTTGGGGGCGAGCATCCGCCCGGTGCTTTACGTGCTCCCGGGTGAGAGTGCTCCCCTCCATCTGATGGTCACGCGGGATGCCTCCTTGCCGGAGACGTGCCGGGTGCGCGTCACCAGCGCGCCCCAAGGCTGGAAGCTCGAGCCGAGAGAGTTGACCTTTCGGGTGCCCATCGGCACATCCGCGTCGCCCCCGCTCCAGGTGCGAGGCGAGGCGGGCGC
>DUUU01000499.1 GCA_012841485.1 Armatimonadota bacterium | reverse complement strand
GCTCCTGGCGATGCAGAAGCAGCGCTTCAGGCGCCTCGCCATTTCAGGAATCGTCCGTCTCAGAGGGCTGGCACCACACCCTCCGAGAGGATCACGCCTCCGCCGTGGTAGCGGCCGCCTGCTGGCGCTCAAGACGCCTCAGGCTTTCAGCCGCGTAGCTCCTCTCCCTCGAATCGCCATAGGTGGCCAGTGTCTCCAGCGCAGGACGATGGGTACGGTCGCGGCGGAGAAGCCCGCGAGCTGCCTGCAAGCGCAGGGTCAAATCGTCACTTCCCAGCATGCGGGTCCAGTAGGAGAGGCACAGCCGCTTGTAGTAGGCCTGCGCCTCTTCCTGTGAATCGAACACCGCCGCGATCTGGGAGTCTTTCAGGAGATAGTAGCGGCCATCTTGTGGCACGCTATCAGTGAACCGCTCCAAAGAGAAGTCGGCTCCCTCGATGTACTGTTTGCTCACTGCTGCGCTCCTTTCACAGGCTCGCAAGAAGGAGAGCTTACCACATGTAGGCTCGAGGCGAGGCAACCGATCTAGTCACGGGGCCCGATGATAGCCATCAGGGGAAAAGAAGGGATAGACAGCCCGGCATACAGCATTGCGTTTCGCATGTGCGTCGCTCCGCATTCCAAGGCGGCTACACAGAAACTCACAGAAGGGATACGGTCGCCCTGTAGTATTATACCAGAGACCGGCCGGTTTGTAAAGCCCAGGGACGAGCGCGCGGGCGGGAGGAACCTGGGTCCGAGGTGATGAGCCGGTGGAGGGTGGAATGAGCGCAAGGGCGCGCGCTGCGCGTCCAGCCCACCGGTTGCCGTGCAATCCGCTTCGGGAAGACGGCGCGCCCGGGTCGGATGGGCACCGTCAGAGGCCGCCCAGGTTGATGAAACGCCACATGTAGAGTAGGGCCACGGCCGCCAGGAGTATCGCCACAAGTGTAGCGATGACGCCGGCCGCCGAGCGTGACCGCCGGGCCATCGCCACCCCACCCCGGCTCTGCCGTCCCGAACGGGACGGTGGCGGCGCCGCCCGCCTCGCCGGCGATTCAGGGGCCGTCTGCTCGCCACGAGGTGCTCGCGCGCCGCCTCGCTGGCGCCGGCTCTCCTTGCTCCGCATGTGACGGGGCAAGCGTCTAGACATCGGCTCTCACCCTTCCTATCTGCCGCATCCGCGTCGTTCCTTTGGGCGCCGCCGCTCGCCGACGTCCCCAGGGCACCATCCCGATGGGATGCCGATCCTTGAAGCGATCCTTCCCCTCCCCGCCTCGTGCCAATCCCCGTTTCTGCCGCTGCCGCTGGGCAGCCGTTGCTTTCGCGCGGTCCGGCAGTCCAGGGCCCAAAAGAAGGCCCGGCGGGGTATGCCGGGCCAAGGACCAACAGCGAGGTTCGCTACTTCACGGCTACGGTTCGCATTCCTTGCAGGGCGCGTAGCCAGATCGAATGGCTCGTGCCCGCTGCATCGGGATCCGGCTCTTCAGATGCTGGCATCCTTCGCGGTGGAACCTGGTGCCCGTGTTGGTGACGTAGACGGTGCTCTCATCCTGCGAGTTAGCCCTCGCGGGGGGCACCACACGCCTCTCAGTAGCTGTACTCGCCGGTTCCCCTGGCGCAACGTCAGCCCACAGGCCACGGCCCTGCTCGCGGGCTTCCTTCTCGAATGCCCGGAACGTCTCCATCCTGGAGAAGGGATACTGAACGTAGGCATGCCCGTATCCCTGACGGATGATCTCCGCGTTCAGAAGCTTGCCGTCCAGCAGCCACACGTAGGCGAGCGTCCGCCCGTACTTGTCTTTGTTAGACGACCCTTCGGGCTCCAGCCGAACCTTCTTCCCTTCGGCCATGCGCTTCGTGAAGGCAGACGCCTCTCTGCCAAACCTCTCCACAGGCCTGCGCGGGTCCACAGTCTCCGGCGTGTCTACGCCGATGAGCCGGACGGTTTCACCGGTGCTGATTTTCAGCGTATCGCCATCGACCACGCGAGTCACAATCGCCTCGCGGGCCCTCGCGCCGGGCACCTGATCGCTGTGCCGCCCCCTATGGAGCATCAGCACCGAGGCGACCAGCAGGATCGCCAGAGGGGCCGCATAGACCCTACGCTTCATCAGGCACCTCCCTGCAACCAAGCCTTCTATCCGTGGAGCGGTTGGTCCTGTATTACCCCCCCAGGCTCCTGGGGCACCACCGAAGGGGCGCCCATCGTCCCTCAATCAAAGGGGCCGGCCCAGAGCACCAAAGGCCACCCTCTCGGATGGCCCCTCCCTTCCCGCCTACGCGGGCGTCTATCTATCTCTCGCTCACCACTCTACCGATAATGGCAGCAGGCTATTCCTCCCTGAATTGCTCTGCGAACTTCTGCCACAGAAACAGTGTATCCGCAGGCTCAAACTGGATGCCATGTTCGCTCGGATAGGGCTCCCGGTGGTCATTTTCGCCCAACCAGATGGGCATCGGAATGCCCCCAGGGAAGGCGTCACAAACTCGCCCGTGGCCGTGCTCCCGCAGGTGGCGGCATGAAACGGCCAATCCGCCGGAATCGTGGAGATGCCGGAAACCCGCATCATTGCTAGGTTTGGCCTGGTGGGGAGAGCGGGGCTCGAACCCGCACGGCCTCACAGCCGGGAGATTTTAAGTCTCCTGCGTCTACCGGTTCCGCCATCCCCCCGCCAACCGGATTATAGCACCGTCACAAGTGACGCGTCAATGGCGCGAAAGAGGCACGCCAGCCGGCCCAAGGCCCGC
>DUUU01000498.1 GCA_012841485.1 Armatimonadota bacterium | reverse complement strand
CGACCTGGGCGATGAGGGACGCGCTGCCCTCGCGGAGCCCTTGGGGCGCTTCCTGGCCGCGCTCCACGCTCTCCCGATAGAGGAACTGGTGCCCCTTGGCCTTCCCCGCGACACCCTCGGCCGGCTTGACCTCGACCGGCGCATTCCGCAGGCGCGGGAACAGCTGGACCGCGCGCTCCATCTGGGGCTGATCTCCTCTCGCGAGCCCTACCTGCCTCTGATGGAGGGGTTGCCGCGAGGGGCGCGACCGATCTGCCTGGTACACGGCGACTTCTATGCGCGCCACCTGCTCTTGTGCGACCGCCGGCTCTGCGGGGTGATTGACTGGGGCGATCTCCACGCGGGCGACCCGGCCGTCGATCTGATGGTCCTCGCCGCCTTTCTGCCGGCTTGCGCCCGGCCCGCGTTCCTCGCCAGCTATGGCCCCATCGAGGACGAGACGCTGCGTCTGGCGCGCTTTCGGGCGCTGTACCACACATTGGCGCTTCTCCTCTACGCGCACGACCTGGGTGACGCTCCCCTGCAGCGCGAGGCACGCCGCGCGCTCAGCTACCTAAGCTGAGCGAGAACCTGGGGCCGGCTCAGTCGAGATCGCGCACCGGACGACGCTGCTGCTTGACGCGCGCGCGGTGCCGCTTTTCTGCCAGGCGCGCCTCGCGGGCAGCGCGCGGCACGCGGGTGCGCTTGCGGGCCACTCGTGGCCGCAGCGCCGACTGCAGCAACGAAACGAAGCGCGCGATCACCTCCTCGCGGTTGCGGCGCTGACTGCGGTGGCGTTGCGACACCAGGCGCAGAACGCCATCACTGCCCAGCCAGGGGCGCAGTTCGGCGAGGGCGCGCTCGCGCTGCTCGTCAGAAAGCGGCCCCAGGCACGCGGTGTCGAAGAGCAGCTCCACGCGCGTCTCCACCTTGTTGACGTTCTGCCCGCCCGGACCGCCGCTCCGCGATGTGCGAAACTGCAGGTCGCTCTCGCGCACCGACACCTCCGGCGTGATCTGAAGCACGCCGCTCGCTTCGTTCTCCACCATGTGGTCCTCTATTCCCCCTCGTGGGGATGCCCCGATTTCTTGTTCCGAACGACCAGCAGGCTTCCGGCCATTCAGGGGCGAAGTTAGCCTCCAGCGTTCTGGCGCCATCAGTTTCAGGCGCATCCATGGAGGGCAGTTGTGCGTTCCTCACACTCGCTGGAGAATACGCGCCCGAGCGAGGCACCCTCGGAAGAGCCCGTCCCAGAGGAGGCCCCCGGAGGAAGTCGCCGCGCATGGGTGATCGGGCTGCTGGGAGTGCTCTTCCTCTGTCTGGCCGCTCCCTATACCGACCTCACTCTCATGGGTTCGGAGCTGGCGGGCAACCACCTGCCCCTGGGCGCAGTCTGCCTCTTCCTCGCCTTGCTGCTGGGATCGAGGCTGCTGCGCCGGGCCTTTCCTTGCTGGCGAGAGCTTTCCGGGCGGGAACTGCTGCTGGCCTTCGCGATGATGCTGGTCGCGGCGGGTCTCCCAACGTTCGGCCTAGCCGCCTACCTCTTCCCCGCCGCCTCGGCGCCGGTCTACTACGCCACGCCGGAAAACCGCTACGCGGAGGTGCTCCTCTCCTACGTGCCGGCCTGGCTGATTCCCCAGGACGCGGACGCAGTGCGCCACTTCTACTTGGGGTTGCCGCCGGGCGCGACGATCCCCTGGGGAGCGTGGGTGCGGCCCCTTGCCGCCTGGTCAGCGCTCGCGCTCGCTGCCTACCTGGTGATCCTGAGCCTGGGCGTACTGATGTCGGATCAATGGATCCGGCGCGAGCGCCTCTCGTATCCGTTGATGCAACTCCCGCTGGAGGTGACGACGCAGAAGCGTTGGAACTGGCGCGACCCGCTCCTCCTCCTCGGAATGGCCGTTCCGATGGCCCTGCACACGCTGAACGGGCTACACTCGGTCGCCCCGGAGTTTCCGGAGATCCGCCTGAAGAACGTTCCCTTTCTCAGTCTGGGAGCGGATAAGCCGCTTTCCTACCTGCGCTCCAGCATCAACGTCTACTTCTGCGTGATCGCCGTGGCCTATCTGCTCCCGGCGGAGGTCTCCTTCAGCATCCCATTCTTCTTCTTCTTCAACAAGGTGCAGTACATGGCGGCCTACATGCACGGCTCCGACCTGGCCTTCGGAAAGGTGGTCGAGGCGCAGTATGTGGGCGCGTTCCTGGTGTTCGTGTTCGCGGGCGTCTGGGCCGCGCGGCCGCACCTGCGCGAGGTGTGGCACAGCGCCATAGGGCGGCACGCGAAGGCTGAGGGAAAGGAGTATCGCTGGGCGCTGCTGGGCCTGGGAGCCGGTGCGGTCGCTATGGTGGCGTGGCTGGCGGTGGCGGGAGTGCGCCCCATCGTGGGCCTGGCCGTCGTGGTGATCTTCATCGCGATCTGCATCGGTCTGGGGCGTATCGTCGTCGAAAGTGGGGCGCTCTTCGCCAAGGCGACACAGATGCGCCCGCTCACCGCCTTCGATTACCT
>DUUU01000497.1 GCA_012841485.1 Armatimonadota bacterium | reverse complement strand
TTCCCCGCCTGGGTAAACTCGCGCACGCAGAAGGCACCCATCTCAGGCCGCGTCTTCCCGTCCAGCACCCAATGGCCGAGGATCTCCGTCTCGGGCCCGGCTGCCGCCGGATCGACGTAGAGGAGCGGCGCGATCACGTTGCCAAAGCGCGACCAGACGCTCCCCGGCGGCATCGGGCGCGGCGCGAGCTCGAGGCCCGGGGCGAGGCCCGCGGCAAGCGGGTGATTGCTCGCCACCATGCGGCAGGTAGGCTCTGCCCCTTCCTCCCGCCAGCGGATGCCGGGGATCCCGGTCACCGCGGAGACGCGCTCCGGCGAGAGGGGCTGCCCGACCTGCGCCAGACCAGGCGCCCACAGCCAGACGAGCGTTCGGCCATTGCCCTTGCACAGCTCCAGCGATTGCCGCTCCTCTTCCGTCAGGTAGAATGGGTTGAGGAAGAGGCACATCTTGTATTGATCGAGCCGGCCGCTCTTCGCCAGAAGTGGGATATCCGCCAGGTTGTAGAGATCCGCAGGCGCGCCGATTCGCTGGACGCCATCGAACAAGGTCAGCCGGCCCAGGCTCACGTTGAGCGGGATCGTGGGCGGGTGGATGCGCTGCCCGGTGTGCGTCTCGCCGTGGTAGAAGACGGCGATCTGCGCCGAGGGACTGCGGTCCGGGAGAGTGAGCGCATAGTCGTAAACCCGCTTGGTGTGGGCGGCCAGGTCGGCGATGGCGGGGTCGCAGAACCACTCCAGCGAGCGCGCGCCACGCTGTCCATCCCCGAAATCGAGCCACCAGAACGCGGTGTTGTGCGTCAGCGCGGCAGCGAAATCGCGGCGGAACACCGAGATCGTCTCGCGCTGGCTGAAGGTCTTGGGCATCATCTCCGCCAGGAACGAGCGGTTATCGTACTCGTAGAGGAAGAGCTTGTTGTGGAGGCGGAGGCTATCGACAATATTCCAGGCACGCACATCCCCGCCGGCGCGCCGGCTCGGGTTATAGTCCGGAGGCGCCACGTAGAAATCGAGGTAGGGCGTCCGGCACGCCCGGGCCACGGCGGTGTGCCCGGAGAAGAGCGGCAGGTTGGTGTAGAGCTGCGATAGCGTGTAGCCGTAGTAGCACCCTACCAGGAGCCGGCCGTCGGAGGCCTCCTTCACCGCCTTGCCCCAGGCGGCAAAGGTGTCGATCATCGCCTCGGAGAAGCACTGGAAGTAGTCCATCGGCAAGGCGCCGATACCCGGCTCCATCGGATTGCGGAGCGATCCGGCGGTCGCGGGCTCGCGCGCGCTCACCAGGATGTCGCAGATCTCCTCGCTCCGGAAGCGCGCCGGCGAGAGGATATCATCGAACCGGATTCCCGGGCGGCGCCAGGCGGCCTGCAGCGCCTCGTCCGTGCCATACTTGCGGACCAGGAACTCGCGAAACACCATCCGGGCCGCCGCCGAGAAATCGCCCACGTCCCACTGCTCGCGCGGCTTTGCGTCCACCTGGCCCTGTTCGTTCGTAAAGATGTTCAGCTCGTTGCCGCCGTAATAGTTCTCTCCGGCGCGGCCCGCGAAGAGGCAGAGGCCCACCACCCGTGGGGCATACGGCTGCTTCTTCATGTGCTCCACCAGGCGCCGCAGCCCCTCCGCGCCCAGGCGGCGCCACTCGTGCGACATGAACGTCGGGCGCACCTG
>DUUU01000496.1 GCA_012841485.1 Armatimonadota bacterium | reverse complement strand
GGGGTGGGTGTATGGGAACCTACGCATCCAGGGCGACATCGGTCTCCCGCGCACGGCGCTCGATGTGTTGCGCGAGCCGGTGGGGATGTGCCGCGACTATGCCACCCTCTATGCCGCGCTCGCGCGCGCCGCCGGAATCCCTACGCGCGTCTGCGCCGGCATTGTCTACTTCCGCGACCGCTTCTACTACCACGCCTGGGCCGAGAGCTACGCGGCCGGCTGCTGGGTGCCGGTGGATCCCACGGTTGCCCCGGGATTCGTCGATGCCACGCATATCAAGTTTACGCAAGGCGACGCCGCCACGATGTACGGCGCCGTGAAGAGCATCGGCCGGCTCCACGCCACGATCCTGGAGCAACGGTGAGGCGATACCGCGCCTGAGCGGCCCCAACGCGGATCGGTATCGCCGGGTGAACCGCAACAGTTCCCGCGTGGCGGGCGGCTACCGCGGGCCCCAGCGCTCGCCATCCGCGGTCGCACCCTGCACCGGTGGCATTGCGGCCCGTGCCTGCCGGGGGCTGTGTATCAGTGTATTCCCTTATTCGACTCAAGGGATGCCCGGATTCCACCTGCGTGAGTGCCAGCAGCCTTGACGATCCTCGGCCGCAGGAGTATAATAGCCCCCAGAGGGAGATTGTTGAATGCCGACGCCCATCTCGGCCAGCCCGGCAGCCGACTGGTTGCCGGTGGCGGTATTCTTCTTCATCGCTGTGGTCGTCTCCGTGGTGATGATCGTCATCCCCCGGATGATTGGTCCGGGGCATCCCACACCCCAGAAGACCCGTCCCTACGAGTGTGGCGAGCGGGTGGTGGGGATGTCCTGGCCGCAGATGCACATTGGCTACTACCTCTATGCCCTCGTCTTCATCATCTTCGATGTGGAAGTGGTCTTCCTCTGGCCATGGGTACGCGTGGTGGGCGGCCGGTTGGTGCAGGCGCACGGTCTCGGTCTCTTTGCCTTTCTCGATATGCTCGTCTTTGTGACCATTCTGGTGGTCGGTCTGGTGTACGCATGGAGGAAAGGGGTCCTGCGGTGGGAGTAGATCGCCAGTCGCCGGGAGGGCCGGCAGAGAAGCCAACCGCTGGCCAGGGGCGAGTGGTGGACGCCACTGCGCTTCCGGTATTGCCCGCTGGCGAAGCCGCTTCCCTCGATCCTGCAAAGCTCCCCGTGGGTGTGTTGGAGCGCTGGCCGGACGGCGGCGTCCTGACGACGGACGCGGAGAGCCTCCGCCGGTATCTGGAGCGCGCGCTCGATGCGGGGGAAGTCGCGCTCAACTGGAGCCGGAAGTCGTCGCTGTGGTATCTCCTCTTCGGGTTGGCATGCTGCGCCATTGAGATGATGGCGACGGGCGCCGCGCGCTATGATTTCGACCGCTTCGGGATGATGTTCCGCGCCAGTCCCCGGCAGGCCGACCTGATGATCGTTTCTGGAACGGTGACGAAGAAGATGGCTCCGCGCCTGAAGCTCCTCTGGGAGCAGATGGCGGAGCCGCGCTACGTGCTCGCGATGGGTGCGTGCGCCATTTGCGGCGGGCCCTTCCACGATTCCTATTCCGTGGTGAAGGGCCTCGACCAGATCGTGCCGGTCGATATGTACGTTCCCGGGTGTCCGCCCCGGCCAGAGGCGCTCTTGGATGGCGTGATCAAGCTGCACGAGAAGATACGCCGCGAGAAGTACCGCGCTACCTGGAAAGCCTGAGGGGAGCAAGGCCGCAGCTCATGGCAGATGAGAAGAAGATAGCCCGCCCGGCGTCCGACGAGGCCGCGGATCCCTTTTCCGAGGTCCGCCGCGGGCTTCAGCAACGCTTTGGCGAGGATGTCGCGGTGACCCTCGCGCCCGGCGGTGATCTCGTCGTGACCGTGGGCCGCGAGCGCCTGCTTGCGGTCTGCCGCTACCTGAAGGAGGAGCAGGGGTTCGACTACCCGATTCTGGTCACCGGCGTGGACCGTGGCGATGGCCTGGAGTCGGTGATTCACCTGGGCCAGATGACCTCGCCGCGGGTGGTCGTTCTGAAGACGCCGGTAACGTATGACGACCCCCGGGTGCCGAGCGTAACCTCGGTCTGGGCGGGAGCCGATTGGCATGAGCGCGAGTCGTACGATCTGATGGGAATCCGTTACGAGGGGCATCCTGACCTGCGCCGCATTCTGCTTCCTGATGAGTGGGACGAGTATCCCCACCCGCTGCGCAAAGAGTTCAAGCTGGATAGCCCGGGCGGGAAGTTCAGTATCACCGAGTGAAAAGTGGGGCACGGCCCCCTGACCCGTGAAGGCGCGTTCCCAACAGTGACCCCGTGGGCCCGCTGAACGCCGGGCGCGGTTCGCATGCCGCGCTATGCGAGGGATGGTTGCTGTCGGGCGTTGGCGGGCGCTTTACGAGCGCTGTTTCACGACTCCTGGAATGCAGATGAGCAAAACCGACAGAGACGAGAGAGGGGAGCTGCAAGAAGCCCTCCCGCGCGTGGGTGGCCCTGCCGTGCCGCTCGATCCCAGTGGCGAGCTCCACGAGATCGAGACGGACCACATTGAGCTCTATATGGGCCCGCAGCACCCCAGCACGCACGGCGTGCTCCAGCTCAAGGTGCGCCTGGATGGCGAGTGGGTTGTGGATGTTCAGCCGCACATCGGCTTCCTTCACCGGGGCGTCGAGAAGATCGCCGAGAACCGCACCTACGTCCAGGTCCTTCCCCTGACCGACCGTCTCGATTACGTGGCGGCAATCGCCTGCAACACGGCCTACTGCGTCGCCGTCGAGAAGCTGCTGGGGATCACCATTCCGCCGCGCGCGGAGCTTTGCCGGGTCATCGTCCAGGAGTTGGAGCGGATCGCAAGCCACCTCATCTCGGTGGGCACCTTTGGCCTCGACCTGGGAGCCACCACCCCCTTCATCTACGCGTTTCGCGACCGCGAGTACGTGCTCGACCTGCTGGAGATGATCTGCGGGGCGCGCCTCACCTACTCTTACGTGCGCGTGGGAGGCGTCGCCCAGGATCTGCCCGAGGGCGAGTGGCGCGAGCGGTTCCGCTGGTTCCTGGACTACTTCCCGCCCATGGTGGACGAGCAGGACACGCTCCTGAGCGAGAACCAGATCTTCCTCCTGCGCACCCGCGGCATCGGAGTGCTCCCGCCGGACGTTGCCATCAATTGGGGGAGCAGCGGCCCCATGGCGCGCGGATCCGGCGTGGCCTATGACCTGCGCCGCAGCAAGCCGTACGGGCTTTACCCGCAACTCGATTTCAACGTGGTCACGCGCGAGACGGGCGACTCGCTGGCGCGTTACCAGGTGCGCATCGACGAGATGCGCGAGAGCATCAAGATCCTGCGCCAGTGCGACCGGCTTCTCGATGAGATCCCGCCGGGCGAGATCGCGGCCAAGGGCACGCGCACCGTGCGCCCGCCCGCCGGCGAGGCCTATGCCGCCGTGGAATCGCCCCGGGGCGAGATGGGCGCCTACATCATCAGTGATGGGAGCAACACCGCCTACCGGATGAAGTGGCGTTCTCCCTCCTTTGCCAACCTCTCGGTGCTGCCAGTCATCTCTCGTGGCTGGAAGATCGCCGACCTGGTGATGATCCTCGGCAGCATCGACCCGATCTTTGGAGACGTAGACCGGTGAGATACGCGGAGCGCGAACTCGGGATCTCGGAGCGCGAGCCGGGGCCTAAGCATCGGCCGGCCCCCTGGTCACGCCCCGGGTGGCACGCCCGACGCCGGGGAGGTAGCTGGTGAACCTGCCGACTTTAACCGACGTTGTCGCCTCCCTCCTCGCCTGGGTAGGAGGCGCTCTGGGCCTGGGCACGCTCTCGGGCCTGGTGCCGCTCGTCGTCTACGTGCTCGACGCCCTGATCATCGTCATGTTGGTGATCTTCCCGGTCGTGACGGTGGTCATCTGGCTCTTGCGCAAAGTGATGGGTTTCATCCAGCGCCGGTTGGGCCCGATGCGCACAGGACCTGTGGGCGTTTTCCAGACGATCGCCGACGCCATCAAGCTGTTCCACAAGGAGGACATCATCCCCGCGAGCGCCGACCGGGCGGTCTTCCTGATCGCGCCTTTCCTGGTGTTCGTGCCCGCGGTGATGCTCTACGTGGTCATCCCCTTCGGCAAGGGCGGGTTCATTACCAAGGACCTGAACGTTGGCCTGGTCTATCTGACGGCGATCTCGTCGATCACCGCGGTCGGGCTGATCACGGCGGGGTGGTCCTCAGATAACCGTTGGGCGCTTCTGGGCGGCTTGCGCTCGGCGGCGCAGCTGGTGTCGTACGAGCTACCGATGACGCTGGCGCTGCTGGGGCCGCCGCTGATGGCCGGCACGCTCTCTCTGGCGGGGATCGTCGAGGCGCAGAAGACGATGTGGTTTGTGGTGCCACAGGCGCTGGGCTTCCTGATCTACTTCATCGCCGGCCTGGCCGAGGTGAGCCACCTCCCGTTCGACCTGCCGGAGGCGGAGTCGGAGCTGGTGGCCGGCTACAACGTCGAGTATAGCGGCATGCGCTTCGGGCTCTTCTTCCTGGGCGAGTTCGCGAATGGCTTCACCGTCTGCCTGCTGGCCTCGGTGCTCTTCCTGGGCGGCTGGCACCTGCTGCCCGGCCTGAGCGTGGTCGACGACCTCCCCGGGTGGCAGGCGGGGATCGCGGCGGTCGTGGTCTATGCCCTCTTCTTCGGGTGCATCTGGCTATTCAACCGGCGCTATGCCGGGCTGACCTCGGCTACGGATTGGACCTTCAAATGGGGCACCATCCCGGCGGCGATCCTGGCAGGGATCGTCCTGGTGGCCGGCCTCCTCGGATTCATCTCCGTCGTGGTCACCCTGATGAAGGCCTCGATGCTCGTCTTCGTGCTGATGTGGCTGCGCGGCACGCTGCCGCGCGTGCGCGTGGATCAGCTGATGGGCTTCGCCTGGAAGGTGCTGGTGCCGCTCGGGCTGCTCAACTTCCTGGCGCTGGGTTTTCAGGCTGCGACGGGGTTTCCGTCCGGGTGGATCCTGAACGGACTGTTCCTCCTTGGCCTGGTGCTGCTGGTGGTGTTTGGTTGGAGAAGACGTTGGGCCTACTCGCACGTCTGAGAGACGACATCTTCAATACGTTCGTGAGCATCATGAAGGGCCACCAGGTGACGTGGCGCAACATGTGGCGCGAGCGGCAGACGCTTCAGTATCCGGACGAGCGCCCACAGCTGCCGGAGCGCTACCGGGGCGTTCCAGGGGTGCATCCGGAGCTGTGCATCGTGTGCGGGGCGTGCGTGAAGGCTTGCCCGGTGGGGGTGATCACCGTGGAAGGCCGCAAGATCGCCGGCACGAAGCACCGCGAGTTGGTGCGCTACACGGTTGAGGCCGGGCGGTGCATGTTCTGCGGGCTCTGCCAGGAGGCCTGTCCCACCAAGCCGGTGAAGGCGCTCCGCATGTCGAACACGTTCGAGCTCGCGGCGGGCAACAAGCGGTCGCTGATCCTCGAATTGCCGCAGCTGGAGGCGATCTGGCACACGAAGCCGGTGGAGATCCCCGAGGAGGAGTATCTGGCGGCCACGCCGCGCAAGCTGGCCGAGCGTGACCTGGCGGCAGCCGCTGCCGGCGAGAAGACTGAGAAGCCGGCCAAGCCCGCGAAGGAGGCGACTTCCTGATGGCCACGGAACAGGTGGTGTTTCTGATCCTGGCGGGGGGGATTCTCCTCTCCGCGCTGATGGTGGTCTCGGTCCGCAACATCGTCCACGCGGCGCTTTTTCTGGCGCTCTGCTTCGCTGGGGTGGCTGGGATTTACGTGCTGTTGCGCGCGGAGTTTCTGGCGGTGGCGCAGGTGCTGATCTACATCGGCGCGATCACGGTCCTGTTCCTCTTCGGGATCATGCTCACGCGGCACATCACCGGCCAGAACATCCCGCAGCTGGTGGCGCATTGGAAGTGGGCACTGGCCGGCTCGTGCGCGTTCCTTTTGCTCCTGCTCCACCTGATCGCGCACACCGAGTGGCGCGTGGTGGAAGCGGTCCCGCGCGACTCGACCACGGCTCTGGGCCTGGCGCTGGTGGAGCGCTACGTGCTGCCGTTCGAGCTGGCCTCGGTGATCCTGCTGGCGGCGGTGGTGGGCGCGGTCGTGCTGGCGAAACAGGAGGGCCGGTAACGTGGTGCCGTTGAGCTGGTATTTGATTCTGGCGGCGCTCCTCTTCTGTATCGGGGTGTACGGGGTGCTGGCCCGGCGCAACGCCATCGCCATTCTGATGAGCATCGAGCTGATGCTCAACGCCGTGAATATCAACCTGGTGGCCTTTGCCCGCTATACCACCCCGGTGATGCTGACCGGCCAGGTTTTCGCCATCTTTGTCATGATGATCGCCGCTGCTGAGGCGGCCGTCGGCCTGGCGCTCGTCCTCTCGGTCTATCGCAACATGCGCCATATCCAGGTGGATGACGTGCGGCTGCTCAAGTGGTAGCCGGAGTACGGGGTCAGTGATGGAGCGAAAGCGAGGTATCCGGGCGATGGAGGGAATGGGAGTGACGCGCATTTCTCGCGCCCGCGCGCTCGATTCCGTGGCTGCTGGTGAGGGGGTCTGCCGATGAGTGCTGAGAGTGCATTGGCGCTCGCGCCCGTCATCCTCTTTGCGCCGCTTCTCTCCTTCATCGTGCTGATGACGGCGGGGAGGTGGCCGGCGCACCTGCGCGAGCGGGCGCACTGCTTCGCGATCCCCGGGATTGTGATCTCGCTGGGGGCGTCGCTCTATGCTTTCGCGGCGGTTGCCCTGGGCGGCGCGCACGCGGCGGCTGAGCGCGGCTACTCCTGGGTGCCCACCGGTGACTTCGTCCTGACGATGGGCTTCCGCCTGGATGGCCTCGCGGCGATCATGCTCCTGGTGGTCACCATCGTCGCCACCGGGGTGCAGTTCTACTCCATCGGCTACATGCATGGCGATCCGCGCTACTCGCGCTTCTTCGCCTATCTCTCGCTCTTCAGCTGCGCCATGCTTGGCCTCGTGCTGGCGAACAACCTGCTCCAGCTCTACATCTTCTGGGAGCTGGTGGGCCTCTGCTCCTACCTGCTCATCGGGTTCTGGTTCGAGCGCCCCGAGGCGATGCGCGCCGCCAAGAAGGCGTTCCTGGTGACGCGCCTGGGCGACATCGGCTTCTTGCTGGGGCTTCTGATCCTCTTCCGGCACGCGGGCACGTTCGAGTACGCGCAGCTCTTCCAGCGCCTGCCGGAGATCGCGGCGGCCACACCGATGGTGCTCACGGCAGCGGCGCTCCTCCTCTTCTGCGGGGCCATCGGCAAGTCTGCGCAGTTCCCGCTGCATGTGTGGCTTCCCGATGCGATGGAGGGCCCCACGCCGGTCAGCGCCCTGATCCACGCGGCGACGATGGTCGCGGCCGGCGTCTATCTCGTCGGGCGGATGTATCCGCTCTTCCAGGCGGCCACCGAGCCGTGGGCGCCCTCGGTGCTGGGTGTCACGCTTTTCCAGGCGACACCATTGCAGTTCGTCGCCGCTATCGGTGCGATCACGGCGGTGCTCGGGGCCACCATTGGCGTGCTCCAAAGCGACATCAAGCGCGTGCTGGCTTTCTCGACGATCAGCCAGCTTGGCTACATGATGATCGGCCTGGGCGTGGGCGGCTTCTTCGCCGGGCTGTTCCACCTGGTGACGCACGCCTTCTTCAAGGCGCTCCTCTTCCTGGGGGCTGGAAGCGTGATCCACGGCACCGGCACCCAGGACCTCTTCGAGATGGGCGGCCTGCGCAAGAAAATGCCGCAGACCTTTTGGACGTTCCTGATCGGATCGCTCTCGCTGGCGGGCTTCCCGCTCCTCTTCTCCGGTTTCTGGAGCAAGGAGGAGATCCTGCTTGGTGCGTTCCACGTCTCGACGCCGATCTTCGTGGCCGGCCTCCTCGGCGCGGTGTTGACCGCGTTCTACATGACGCGCCTGGTGGTCCTCGCCTTCTTCGGCGAGCCGCGTAACCCCGAGATCCACGCCCACGAGAGCCCGTTGAACATGTGTCTCCCGCTGTGGGTACTGGCCGCGCTCTCGATTGGGTGGTGGAAGCTCGTGATGCCGCCCCTGCACCACCTGATCGATCCGGGGCACTTCTCGGCTGAGGTGGAGCACGCAGGGATCGTCCAGATCCTCGGGATTGGCGCCGGCCTCCTCGGCATTCTGGCGGGCTACCTGGTCTACTACCGCCAGAGCCCCGACCCGCGCCGGGCGCTGATCGCGCTGCCGTTGGTGGGCGAGCGTCTCGTGCCGGGGGCTACCGGCTGGCTGGGGCGCGCGCCGGGCGTCTACACCCTGGTGAGGAACAAGTACTACCTGGATGAGCTGTACGCGAGCGTCGTGATCGCGCCTCTCTTCGTCGTCTCGCGGTGGGCCCACCGCTTCGATGCGAAGGTGGTGGATCACTTTGTCAACGCCGTGGGCCATGTCACGCTGCTCACCGCGATTCTCCAGGGCAAGTTCGATAAACAGGTGGTCGATGGCGCCGTGAACGGGGCGGGATGGACCGCGGGCCAGGTGGGACAGGGCTTCCGTCGCCTGCAGACGGGCCTGGTGCAAGGCTACGCGCTCATCGTGTTCGTGAGCCTCGTGGCCGCGACGGGATTGTATCTGTACTTTGGGTTCCGGTAGAGGAAGGCACAACTAGATGCCGCAGATGCTGCTCACTCTCATGACGTTCGTTCCGCTCGTCGGAGCGCTGGCGATCCTCTTCGTACCGAAGGAGCGCGCCAACGCCATCCGCTGGACGGCGCTTGCCTTCAGCGTGGTGACGTTGCTTCTTTCCGTCGGAGTGGCGATCGCTTTTGACTATGGCGCCACCGGCATTCAGATGGCGACGAAGGTGCAGTGGATCCAGGCGATCCCGGTCTACTACCAGCTCGGGGTAGACGGTTTGAGCCTGCCGCTGCTTCTCTTGACGACGGCGCTCACCAGCCTCTGCATCGTCTACTCGTGGCACATCGAGCACCGGGTGAAGGAGTATTTCTTCATGTTCCTTCTCCTGGAGACGGGCATGCTGGGCGTCTTCGTGGCGCTCGATTTCTTCCTCTTCTACGTCTTCTGGGAGATCAGCCTGGTGCCGATGTACTTCATCATCGGTATCTGGGGCGGCGAGCGGCGGATCTACGCCTCGATCAAGTTCTTCCTCTACACGCTGTTCGGCAGCGTGGCGATGCTGCTGGCGATCGTGGCGCTCTACCTGCGCACCGGCACGTTCGACATGATCGAGATGGCCGCGATGCGTCCTTACGCGGGCGACCCGATCTGGCTGGCGCTCGTCTTCTGGGGGCTCTTCCTCGGCTTTGCCATCAAGGTGCCGGTCTTCCCGTTCCACACCTGGCTTCCGGACGCGCACGTGGAGGCGCCCACAGCGGGTAGCGTCATCCTGGCGGGCGTCCTCCTGAAGATGGGCACCTACGGCTTCCTGCGGATCGTTCTCCCGATTGTGCCGGAGGCCGCGCGCCAGTTTGCGCCGGTCGTGGCGGTGCTCGCGGTGATCTCCATTGTCTACGGCGCCCTCGTCGCAATGGCCCAGTGGGACCTGAAGAAACTGATCGCCTACTCCTCGGTCAGCCACATGGGCTACGTGATGCTCGGGGTTGCCGCGGCCACCTATACGAGCAGCGCCAGTTTGGCGAGCAAAGTGACGGCGGTGAACGGCGCGGCCCTGGAGATGGTGAACCACGGTATCATCACAGGCGCGCTCTTCTTCCTGGTGGGCGTGATCTACGACCGCACGCACACGCGCGATCTGAAGCGCTTTGGCGGCCTGGGAGCGGTCACCCCGATCTATGCCTTCTTCTTCAGCGTGGCGATGTTCGCCTCGCTGGGGCTGCCGGCGCTGGCAGGCTTCTGGAGCGAGTTTCTCGTCTTTGTCGGTGCTTTCCCGGCGATCCCGGTGCATACCGTAGCCTCGGCTGTCGGCCTCGTGTTGACGGCGGCGTTCTTCCTGTGGACGATCCAGCGCGTGCTTCTCGGCCCGATCAACCCGGAGTGGAAGGGCTTGACGGATATGGACCGGCGCGAGCTGCTGGCGCTCACGCCTCTGCTCGTCCTGATCATTGCCATCGGCGTGTACCCGGCGCCGCTCCTGAACGTGATCAATGGCGCGGTGACGCGGCTGCTGACCACAATGCCGATGTAGGCGGATCTTATGTCTTCTGCGGTGATAGACATTCGTTGGTTCTGGGTGGCGCCGGAGTTGGTCCTCACCTTCGCCGGCCTGGCCGGGCTGCTCGCGGCCGCGATGCGCACGCCTTGGGCGCGCCATCCCTTCGCGCGCCCTGCGGTGCCGCCGGAGGATGCCGAGGGCACGGTGCTGCGCGCGGCGGAGTGGATCTGCATCGTAGGCGTGGCCGTGGCGGGTCTTCTCGCGGCCGCCGTCGGGTGGTCCACGCGCGCTCTGCATCCCGGGGTGATGGTCCATTTCTGGGGCGGCATGATGCACGACCCCTTCAGCGCCTTCTTCAAGGTGGCGGTGGCGGTGGCGACGCTCCTGGTCATGGCGATGACCGCCGCCTACCGGCGCTCCTTCCCCAACCGCCCGGAGATGTACGCGCTGCTCACCCTGGCGACGCTGGCGATCTTCTTCATGGCGTCGGCCTCCGAGCTGGTGGTGCTCTTCCTGGCGGTGGAGTTCCTCAGCATCGTCTCCTATGTGCTGGTTGGCTACCTGAAGAACGAGCCGCGTTCCGCCGAGGCGGGGATCAAGTACTTCCTCTTTGGCACCGTCTGCTCCGCCGTCATGCTCTACGGTATGTCGCTCCTTTACGGGCTGACGGGGAGCACGCTGCTTCAGGGCATTGCCGGCGTCCTGGCAGGAGAGACGGACGTCGCCCGGCGGATGGTGGTCCTGGCGGCCGCGTTCTTTGTGCTGGCTGGGCTCGGGTTCAAGGTCTCCATGGCGCCCTTCCACCAGTGGGTGCCCGATGCCTATGAGGGCGCGCCGACGCCGATCACCGCCTACCTCTCGGTGGCGTCCAAGGCGGCTGGCTTCGCGGTTACCGTCCGATTCCTCGGCGTGGCCCTGGCGCTGCCGCAGATCGCGCCCCACTGGGCGGCCCTCATCGCCATCCTGGCGATGATCACCATGACCTGGGGCAACACCGCGGCGATCTGGCAGACCAACATCAAGCGCATGCTCGCCTACTCCAGCATCGCGCAGGCGGGCTACATCCTGACCGGAGTGGCCGCCGCGGGTGTGGCCGGCGAAGGGGTTCGTGAGTTTGCCATCCCGGGCATCCTCCTCTACGTGCTGGCCTACCTCTTCATGAACCTCGGTGCCTTCGCCGTGGTGATCGCTGTGGCCAACCAGGATGGCGTCGAGGAGATTCCGGGCTACGCCGGCCTGGCGCGGCGCGCGCCCTGGCTGGCGGCCGCCATGACGATCTTCGTCCTCTCGCTGATCGGCATCCCGCCCACCGCGGGCTTCATTGCCAAGCTCTACCTCTTCCTCGCCGCGATCAAGGCGAGCACGCCACTGATGACGACGCTCGCGGTCGTCATGTTCGTCAACAGCGTCATCTCGGCGTATTACTACCTGAACGTGGTCCGGCAGATGTACCTGGGCGAGCCGGTCGCGGAAAAGCGCATTTCGGCCCATCTGGGCCTGAAGCTGACCGTGGGTGTTTGCGCCGTGGCGACAATCGCGATTCTCATCGCCGCGGAGCCGTTCCTTGCGCTGAGCCAGGATGCGGTCTATACCTCCACGCCGCTCTTTAGCATCCTGATAGGACGGTTCACCTGGTGAAGCCCGCGCGCGAGTGGCCGGATGCGGATAGCTGGGCCATTCGCCAGGGCTCGCTCGGTACCGGGAAGGCCCATGCCAGGGAGGAACGGGGATGGATGAGAAGCCGAGGCGCGTGCGCGCCATGTTCGCGCGGATCGCGCCCCGCTACGACCTCCTGAACACCCTCCTCAGCGCGGGCACCCATAAGTGGTGGCGCCGGACCGCCCTGCGCGCCTGCCGGCTTCGCCCTGGCATGACCGCCCTCGACGTGGGTGCCGGAACGGGCGACATGGCCATCGGCATGGCGCGGCGGGTAGGCTCGCACGGCCGCGTGATCGGCGTCGACTTCTGCGAGCCGATGCTTGCCCTCGGGCAGGCGAAGTTGCGCGCGCGCGGGCTCGAGGGGCGCGTTCTCCTGGCGGGGGGCGACGCGCAGTCGCTTCCCCTGCGCGATGCCAGCGTGGATGCCGCCGTGATGGCGTTCGTGCTCCGCAACGTGGGCGATGTGGAACGGGCGCTCTGCGAGATGGCGCGCGTGGTCCGCCCGGGCGGCACCGTGGTCGTGCTGGAGCTGGGCCGGCCGCGCGGCGTCCTCCTTCGC
>DUUU01000495.1 GCA_012841485.1 Armatimonadota bacterium | reverse complement strand
GGCGGCCGGCACCGCCGCTTTCCGGCCAGGCCACTCTGCAGCGCGCCCCCAGACCGCTTCACTGCTCGGGATGGCACGCGCCAGAGCCGCAATGCAGGAGCAGCCAGCGCGCGCATGGAATAGGCCCAATGACGCCGGGCTGAGCCGGCCCGGCACGAGGGAGATCCAGATGCGCAGAGAAGTAACGCTGGCTAGCATTTCGCACCGCCCGCCACACGGGTGCCACACGCCCGAGGGGCGCGAGGCGTTCCTCAAAGAGACAGAACGGTGGCTGCGCCGGGCGGCAAGCATGGGCGCGGAGATCGTCGCCTTCCCGGAGATTTACCCGCAGATCGTCGCCCCCGACGCCTACGCGGCGGTCGAGCCGCACGATGGCGGCACCCTCCCGGCAATCCAGGAGCTGTGCAAGGAGCTGGATCTCTACGTGATCTGGCCCCGCTTCGAATCGCGCCCGACCGGGCTCTACAACACCGCGACCCTGATCGGACGCGACGGCGAGGTGATCGGGCGCTACGATAAGATGTTCCCCACGCTGGGCGAGATGGAAAAGGGGATCCGCCCTGGCACGTCGTGCCCACGCTTCGAGACGGAGTTCGGCCGCGTCTCCATGGCGATCTGCTTCGATCTCAACTTCATTGAGATCCGCGACGAGCTGCGCGCCGACCCGCCCGATGTCCTCTTCTTCTGCTCACTGTACCGGGGCGGCGTCCAGCTTCAGGAGTGGGCCATCGACCTGGGCTGCCACGTGATCAGCGCCATTGGCACCGAGCTAGGCCGGCTGGTGGACCCCGGCGGCCAGGTGCTGCGGCTGAGCACCTACGAGACGCTCCTCGCCGCCCGCGTCAACACCAACAAGCGCCAGCTTCACATGGACTTCAACTGGCACAAGATGGATGAGATGCTCGCCCGGTATGGCTCGAAGCTCACCTTCGAGTACTACACGCCGGAGGCGCGCTTCGTGATCGGCTACCAGGGCACCGACCGCGACGTCGACGAGATCCTCGCCGAGTTTGACCTACTGCCGATCCAGGAGTATTGGGCGCGCGTCCGCCGAACGCGAAGCGAGAAGCTGGCCCAGCAGTCCTGACCACTTGCCTGGCAAGGAGATCCTCTGCCCTGTCGCGCGCGGGTGTGCAGAAGCCCCACGCGGATCGCGCGGAGACATAGCCTCGCGCGTGCGGGCGGGAAAACGCAAGCAACCGTCCGGACTTTCCTTATCTCGGAACCCCAGCGCAAGGCGGTTCCCTTCGGACGCATTGTATGGTAGAATGCAGGTGGAGGGCCGCGCAGAGCCGTGGAGACTGGGGAGAGACCGGAGACATTCCTGAATGGCGAGGAGAGCGCCCGCCTCTATCAGGTGCGCTTCGATGAGGACGCGCGCCGGCGCAACGCCGCCATCTGGGGCATCCTCTGCCGCCGGTTCTTCCAGCGTTATGTGCCGGAAGACGCCACTGTGGTGGATCTGGGCGCCGGCCACTGCGAGTTCATCAACCACATCCGGGCGGCGCGGCGGATCGCGGTAGACACCAACCCGGAGACCCGGGAGTGCGCGGCGCCAGGCGTGGAGGTGATCGCCTGCGACATTCGCGCGCTGGAAAGCGTGCCCCCGGCCACCGCCGACGTCGCCTTTGCCAGCAACGTTTTGGAGCACCTGCCGTCGAAGGCCGACCTGATGGCGACGCTGGGCGCGGTGCGAAGGGTGTTGCGCCCAGGCGGCAGGCTCCTGGTGATGGGGCCCAACATCCGTTTCGCCCCGGGGGAGTATTGGGACTTCCTGGACCACCACCTCGCACTCTCTGACCGGAGCGTTCGCGAGGCGGTGGAGCTGGCCGGGTTCACGACGCGCGAGATCCGGCCGCAGTTTCTGCCGCTCACGCGCCTCAGCCGCCTCCCCCAGCATCCGCTGCTCGTCGAACTGTATCTGCGCTTCCCACCCGCGCACCGCGTGCTTGGGAAGCAGTTCTTCCT
>DUUU01000494.1 GCA_012841485.1 Armatimonadota bacterium | reverse complement strand
GCCGCATAGGTCACCCCCAGGTCGCGGGCCAGATCGCCCACCCCGCCCACACCTCGCCGGTGCAAGCACTCCAGAGCAGCCAGCAATGACGGCGTCATCCCCTCCACGCCGACGCCCCGGAGAACCTCCGTCGTCAGAGTCTCCGAAACCGCCCGGGCAAAGTGATCCGCCAACTGGCCCATGTATGCCGTAGCGTCGATGCGATTCATGTAAGTCACTTAAACATCCAGGCTCCATTATACCGGATGCAAGCAGGCATGTCAAACCACGAGCGCGTGGGGAATCGGGAACGGAGACGCCGGCGTGCCTGTCTTGCATGGGCAGAAGGCCTTCGAATCGCCGGCACCTCCGCGGCCCAGACGGTTGCCGTTCGAGCGCCCCCGTGGTCTCTGGGCGCTTGCCATGCCTGCCTTGGCTTGACGCGAGGGGGGCACGATGGTAGAATGACGCTGGGGAACAGCCGTGCGAAGGCAACCGAGAGAATATGGAACCCGAAGATAACCCGGATGCACTACCGCTATCACTTGTCCTTGGCCGGCCGGTTCGCAGCCCTCAGGGGGAACTCCTGGGGAGAGTGGGCGACCTGATCGTCCGCATCGGAACGGAGACCCACCCGCCGGTTACGGGCTTTGTCTCACGAACGGGCAATCGCGACTACTTCGTGTCCTGGCAACAGGTGCAGAGCATGCACGCCGAGGGCATTCAACTCACTTCCGCCCGTGTCGATCTGCGCCCCTTCGCGCGCCGCGCGGGTGAGATGCTCCTGGCCCGCGATCTGCTCGATCACAAGGTGATCGATATCGCGCGCCGCCGTGTGGTGCGCGTGAACGATGTGCTGTTGCACTCGGAGGGGAGCGTCTGCCGGCTGGCGGGCGTGGATGCCGGATCGGGCCCCATCTTCCGACGTCTTGGGCTGACGCGCGCCCTGGGCTTTCTCGGCTTCCGGCCGCGGAGCTCTCCGCTGGCATGGAACACCGTGGAGTTCTTCGCCAGCGAGGTGCCGGTACATCTCGCCGTCTCCCACGCCGGCACGGCAGAGATGCACCCGGTTGAGATCGCCGGGATGATGGAAGGGGTGTCGCTCCGACAGAGCCATGAGATTCTCGGGGCGCTCGATGATGAGACCGCTGCCGATGCCCTGGAAGAGATGTCTCCGGAGCGTCAGGCCGACCTGGTCGAGAGCCTGGACAGCGAGCGCGCCGCCGATATCCTGGAGGAGATGGACCCGGATGATGCCGCCGACCTCCTGGCGGACCTGCCGCAGGATTGCGCGCAGGAGATCCTGGGGCGCATGGAGCCCGAGGAGTCGGAAGAGGTGCGCGAGCTCTTGCAGTATCCGGAGCAGAGCGCGGGCGGGATGATGACCACCGACCTGGTCGCGGTGCCGCGCAGCTTCACGGCGGGCGAGGTGTTGGAGCACCTTCGCCGCAGCGAGGAGCTGCCCCAGGTGATCCATGACATCTACGTCGTGGCCAGCCGCGAGGATCAGCGGCTCGTGGGTGTTGCCCCTCTGCGCGAGATCGTGATCTCGCCCCCGGAGCGCCCTCTCGGTGAGATCATGGAGACCGACTTCATCCGCGTGCCAGCCTCGGAGAACGACCGCGAGGTGGCGCGCATGATGGCGCGCTATGACCTCCTGGCCCTCCCGGTCGTCGATGGGCAGGGCGTTCTCCTGGGGATCGTCACGGTGGATGACGCGATGGAGCTCCTGCTCCCGGGAGAGTGGACCACGCGTTTCCCCCGCTTCTTTCGCTCGTGAGGCATCCGGGGCGCCCCTGACCCATGCCAGGAAGGCCACCCGGGAAGCAACCTGTCACGGGCCGACGCGGCAGTCCCCCCTGGCCGTCGTGTATCAAGGAGAATGGCTGCCCGCACCCCGTCGGGTGGTGCGGCAGCGCGACCTGTGGAGTGGTTGGAGAAAGAGCGCATGCGCAGAACCGGGTACCTGAGAGTGCTGGCTATCATCGGACCCGGTCTGATCGCCGCCAACGCGGGCAACGACGCCCCTGGGATCGCCACCTACTCCTCGGCGGGCGCTGACTATGGCTACCGCCTGCTCTGGGCGATGCTCCTCATCGCGTTCGGTGTTGCCATCGTCCAGGAGATGGCCGCGCGCATGGGCGCCGTCACCGGCAAGGGCCTCACCGACCTGATCCGCGAGAACTTTGGCGTGCGCTGGACCCTCATCGCGGTCATCGCCTTCCTCATCGCCGCCAGCAGCACCATCGTCGCCAACTTCGCCGGCATCGGCGCGGCTCTCGCCTTCTTCGGCATCCCGATCTATCTCTCCGTGCCGGCCATTGCCGCCCTCATCTGGTACCTAGTCGTGCGTGGCAGCTATACGGCGGTCGAGCGCGCCTTCCTCGCCATGTCGCTGGTCTTCCTGGGCTACATCGCGTCCGCGTTCCTGGCACAGCCGGATTGGTCCGCTGTTGCCAGCGGGCTGCGGCCCCGGCTCCAGACGGACAGCGGTTACATCCTGTTGCTCGTCGCGCTCATCGGCACCACGATCTCGCCCCACATGCAGCTCTTCGTGCAGTCGGCCGTTGCCGAGAAGGGCATCCGCATGCGCGACTACCCGCTGGAGCGCCTTGATGTCTACCTCGGCTCGTTCTTCGCCTGCGCCATCGCGATCTTCATCATCATCACGACCGGCGCGACGCTCCACCGCGAGGGGATCGCGATTGAAAGCGCCGCCGACGCGGCGATGGCGCTCCGCCCGCTCGCGGGCCCCTACGCCACCGCGCTCTTTGCCATCGGCCTCTTCGGCGCGTCGATGCTCGCCACAGGAGTGCTGCCCCTGGCGACGGCGTATGCCGTCAGCGAGGCATTCGGCTTCGAGCGAGGCGTCTCGCGCTCTTTCGAGGAGGCGCCCTTTTTCACCGGGCTCTTCACGGTACTGATTGTGATCGGCGCTCTGGTAGCGCTTATCCCTGGCATCAACCCAATCGATCTCATGATCTACTCCCAGGTGATCCAGGGCATCCTCCTCCCCATCACCCTCCTCTTCATCATGCGCCTGGTGAATGACCGCGATCTGATGGGCGACTATGTCAACAGCCGCCTCTTCAACTTCGCCGCCTGGAGCGTGACAATCGTGGTCAGCATCCTCTCGCTGGTGCTCATCGTGGTGACGCTGCTGCAAGCCGCAGGGGTGATTGCCTGAGACGCGGGATGCCCCCTTACGCTCGCTTGCGACGGAGCCGGATCGATGCATGGCGAAGGCACTACCCTTCGTGGGCCGACTCTGGCTTGGCCTGAAGGTAGATCACAACGTCGCCCTCCTGGAGGCGCAATCCCGGAAGGCGCTCGTAGGTCACCGTTCTCCCTCCGTGGTACGCGCCAAGCACGAGTTTGCCGGATAGCACCGGGATCTCGCTCGCGGTGCGACCGGCATCGGCGTGGCCGAGCCGGTACTCCCCAAAGCCCAAGCCCCGGCCGAAGGAGAGGATGTCATCGACGAAGCGCGGCGCATGCGTGAGGTGAGTGGCTATCGCGAGCATGCGCCCGCCGGACACGGGAGCGGCCACCACGCAGATCTCGGGGTTGAGGTGCTTCGCCGTCAGGCAGATGAGCACGGTGGTGTCGTCTCGATCCACGTCCACGACGATGTCGATCGCCTTCTCAATCACCGCCGCCTCGAGCGTCGCTTCCTTGGTCGCATCGCCGCGCAGCGCCGCCACGCCAAGGCGCGCCGCGTCTCGGGCCGCATCGGCGCTGGCATCGATCACCACGATCTCATCCGGCGAGTGTCCAAAGCAGAGCAACTCCTCGACAGTGGCATGGCCTTTCACGCCATAGCCGCAAACGATAGTGTGATTGGCCAGCCGTCCCTTGAGTCGACGCATCCTGTATGCCTCTCGATAGCGCTGAAACACCAGTTCGTACGCGGTGCCGAAGAATAGGATCAAGACCACGATCCGCATCGGCGTCACCAGAAACGTGCTGATCAGCCGCGCGCGCGGCGTCACGGGGACAATATCACCGTAGCCCACCGTGGTGATCGTGACAACGGCGAAGTAGACCACGTCAGGCAGCTCTAAGGGGCGCTCGGGGTGGGCGCTATCACGCAGGCCAGCACGGTCTAGCCATAGCACCAGGGTCACGAGGGCAATGAGCACCAGGACCATCATCAGCCGGCGCACGAGGTCCGGAACGACGCTCTCGTACCCCATCACGATGCTGATGCCCTGTCTTTCCCCTCGTCGCGGCATCGCCCTCACCACTCCCCCTGGTTGCCTACCCACTTTTTGACCGCGGCACACGCTTTCCCAGCAACGAGCGGTCACATCATGTGGGCGCGTGGATATCTCGGGCAGGGCCCTGCGACGCGGCCGGGACCCAGAGGGCATCCCGCGCGGCCCTGGCGGGGGGCGCCAAAGGGATCGGGGGTTCCAACGGCCGGCTAGCAGGAGGTCTGACCTGGTAGGAGGAACCCCTCGGTGTAGAGGGACCAGGAGGAAGAGATGGTGGATGCAACACTGCGCGCCGAGATGATGAGGAGCCAGCCAGACTACGTGGTGTACGTGCCAAAAAGCCTGGATGGGTCCACCTTCGACACCGGAAACGAGCATTTCCTTGTCTTCGAGGGGCCAGATGGCTCTCTGATGGCGGTCTGGACTCAGAGTAGCTATGAGGGCGCGGGTGACCACCGCATTCTGTTTACCCGCAGCGATGATGATGGCATCACGTGGGCACCGCCGGTCCGTGTGGCCGGTCCCAAGCGCCCCGGTGATGGCTACATGGCCAGCTGGGGCTTCCCGCTGGTCTCCAAATCCGGGCGCATCTACGTCCTTTGGAATCAGTACCAGGGGATCGATGACGTGGTGCATCAGCACACCGGCACCATGGACTGCTGCTATAGCGATGACTTGGGAAAGACGTGGTCTACGCCCGCCACCGTGCCGATGCCGCGCAGCCCACATGATGATCCGAACCCGAGCGTGCCTTCCAACTGGATCGTCTGGCAGCGGCCGATCCGTGATCTGCGAGGAAGGTGGTTCACCGGGTTCACGCGCTGGGTGAGCAAGGCGGTGCGCACTCCTCCGCACAACGACAGCTGGACCGCATGGGAAAGCGTCGTCGAGTTCATGCGGTTCGAGAATACCGATGAGGATCCGGAGCCGCAGGAGGTACGCATCACCCACTCGGCCTGGGGCGACCAGGCGTTGCGGGTGCCCCACTACGCCAATCCGCTGTTGAGCGTCGCTCAGGAGCCCAGTCTGGTCCGCCTGCCGGATGACCGCCTCTTCTGCGTGATGCGCACGATGTCCGGGTGCATCTGGTACAGCCTCTCGGCAGACGATGGCGCTACGTGGAGCAATCCCCGCCCGCTGCTGCGAAAGGATCACGGCCGGCCGATCCTGCAACCCCTCTGCTGCTGCCCGATCTACCAGCTTGCGGATGGCCGCTATGTGCTCTTGCACCACAACAACGATGGCCGCTTCGAAGGGTGCACCCCGGAGGAGACGGGCAAGAACCGCCGCCCGGCCTTCCTCGCCCTGGGGGAGTTTCGCCCCAACGCCGAACAGCCGATCTGGTTCAGCGAGTCGAAACAGTTCATCGATAACGACGGCGCGCGCCTCGGCCCGCTGAAGCGGATCGATATCGGCGTCTACCCGAGCTTCACCACGCGAAACGGGAACAACGTCCTCTGGCATCCCGAGCGGAAGTTCTTCCTTCTCGGCAAGCGTGTCTCCTCCGAGTTTCTAGCAGACCTGGAGGTACCCGACAAGTGAGGTTCTGAGGGCGCGTAGCCGGCGCGCCCGTGCGGTATCAGAAGGGAAAGAGCATGCGAGCGCGGCCCAATATCCTCTTCGTGATGACGGATCACACGAACGCTCAGGCGCTTGCGCCGGGGAGCCAGTGTCTGACGCCCCATCTGGATGCCCTCGCGGCCCAGGGGACGCGCTTCGAACACTGCTACACCCCGAATGCCATCTGCTCGCCGGCACGCGCGTCGCTGATGACGGGGCTCTACCCATCCACGCATGGCATGTGGGACTGCACGCACACCCAGCGCCGCGAGTGGCTGGACATTCCGCCCGACCGCTTCACCCACTTCTCGCGCATCCTGGCAGACGCCGGGTATCGCAACGCCTATTTCGGGAAGTGGCACGTCGAGCAGAGCAACCAGCTAGAGCGTTTCGGATGGCATGAGTATGACCTCGGCTGTGCCCACGCCCGGCCCCGGCGCCTCCCCGGCACCGAGGTGATCGTGCCCAAGGCGGGCTATCGGGATTACCTCCTCGCGGCCGTCTCCGAGGATGACGCCCTTCCAAGCCACCCCGCTTTCGACCGCGGCATCGACTTCATCCACCGGCACGCCTCGGCGCAGCATGGCGACCGGCCCTTCTGTTGCTTTATCTCTACCTCCGAGCCTCACGACCCCTACATCCCCCCGAAGCGGTTCTTCGAGCGCTATGACCTCCCGCGCATCCGGGTCAGTCCAACACTGCGCGATGACCCCGCCGGCAAACCGGAGATCGTGCGCCGGATGCGCGCCGTATGGGAGGGCCTCTCCGAGACGGACTGGCAGCGGATCACGGCGGCCTATTGGGCCTCAATCACCTTCCTGGATCATGAGGTCGGGCGCCTCCTGCGCGCGCTCCGCGAGACGCGCCAGGATGAGAACACGATCATCGTCTTCACCAGTGACCACGGCGATATGCTGGGCGGGCACGGTCTCGCCACCAAGGGGATCGGCACGCCCTACGAGGAGGTCTACAACATCCCGCTGAATATGCGCGTGCCCGGAATGGCCGGTCCGAACCCTGCGACGCGTACCGCTGCGACTCCCGACCCCGCCAGGCACGCGCGGGTGAGCACCGTGGATCTCGGCCCGACGCTGCTCGATCTCTGCGGAGCACCCGCGCTCCCGGGCGCGCAAGGCCGGTCGATCCGGCCTCTGCTCGACGGCAAGTGGAACCCCGAGGAGTGGGACGAGGCGTATGCCGAGTTCTACGGCCAACGCTTCGTCTACACGCAGCGCATCGTCTGGCACGGCGACTGGAAGTACATCTTCAGCCCGGGCGGCACTGATGAGCTGTATCACCTGGGCGATGATCCCCACGAGCGCCACAATCTGGCGGAGGACCCGGCGTTCCGTGAACCGCTCCATGCCATGGCGAAGCGCATGTGGCGCAAGATGCGCGCCATCGGCGACGAGTCGCTACTGAAAACAGAGTATGCGACGCTGCGCATTGCGCCCGTGGGGCCGGGCGACTGAGTGCTCTTGTGGCGCGGAAATGGTCGAATGAGCAGGCGTCTGCCTATTTGTAGTATAATATAGAATATCATCTTGTCAGTGGGAGGAGGAGTGGATGGCAAGGCAAGATCAACAGATGCCGTGGTGGGCGCGCCTGGTCGCGGTGTCCCTCATGCTCCTGGTCAGCCTGGATCTTGTCCTGGTCGGCTGTGCGATCCTGGGCCGGCCAGTGTTCCCAACACTGACCAGGCACCTCGCGGCGGCCGAGCAGGCCGCGGCCCTTGATAGTGAGGCGCAACGCCTGCGCGATCGCTATGCCAGCTTCCGCCGGCGCTTCGATGCGCGCGCGGAGGCCGCTCGGCCCGAGCATGTCCGAAACCGGACGACCGTGAGGGAGAGCATAGAAAGGGTGAAGTAATGAGCAACCACGAGAATGGCAAGAGCAATAACCGGATTACGGAGGACTACGTCCTGCTCGATGCCGCCATGAGCGGACTGGACTTCACCAACACCGATGCCTGGCGAATCTTCCGGATCATGGGCGAGTTCGTCCACGCCTTTGAGACGATGTCGAAAGTGGGGCCCGCGGTCTGCTTCTTCGGATCGGCGCGCATCTCGCCCGACCATCGCTACTATCAGGCGGCGGAGGCGACCGCCGAGATTCTGGCCCGGCATGGGCTGGCGATCATCTCCGGCGGCGGCCCGGGCATCATGGAGGCAACGAATCGAGGAGCCCAGAAGGGCGGCTCCCTTTCGGTCGGCTGCAACATCGAGCTCCCCTTCGAGCAGAAGCCGAACGACTACCAGGATGTGATGCTCAATTTCCACTACTTCTTCTGCCGCAAAACCGTCTTCCTGAAGTACTCCTCTGCCTTTGTCATCTTCCCGGGTGGCTTTGGCACGATGGATGAACTGTTTGAGGCGGCGACGCTGGTACAGTGCCGCAAGGTGAAACACTTCCCTATCGTCCTCTTCGGAAGCGACTACTGGGGCGGCCTGTTGAAGTGGATGCGCGAGACGATGGAGCAGCGCGAGCACTGCATTAGCCCGCAAGACCTGGATCTGCTGCAGGTGACCGATGACACGGAAGAGGCGGCGCGCTATGTGCTGCGCGGCATCGAGGAGATGAAGCAGCGCCAGCAGAAGCTTGCTGCCAGCCGTGGCCTGGAGGCATCGCAGTTCTCACCCGGCCGCGTGCCCCCGAAATGGTAATCGTGATGGGGAATATGGACCGGTACACATGGCGACGCATTCGCCGGGGAATCCCCCCACGCGCTCGCGCCCGGGCGAATGCTTCGCCGCGCGGCGGGTTCCCCCCCCACCCGTCACGCGACGAACCGGAACGCATAGAGATCCGCGTCCTTCAGGCGCACGCGCAAGCGCACCTTCCTGCCGGCGAGAGTGCTGACGTCGCTCGCGCCATTCCATCGCACCAGGCGCTCTAGCTCGTCGCCATAGATCTCCGGGCACTCCCGCATCGTGAAGCCGGGAATCGCTCGCCCGGCCTCATCCTGTAGCTCGACGCGCACGCTGCCCGCGGCGGAGGTGGCGTAGTTGATCGCCAGTTGCCCCCCGGAAAAGAGCAGCGGCCGCGTCAGCACCTCGCCGGCCGCGTAGCCGGCGCGCACCGAGGCGAAGCCGTCCACGCGTAGCGTTGCCCGGCGCAGCCGGCAGGTAGGATGCCGGTAATGCTCCACGTAGTAGAGCGAGATCTCCCCGGGTGAGGTGGGCACCACGCCAAAGGCCACCCCGATATTCCGGTCGGTCCAGTTCCGCGGGTCGTGTCCGGGCCGGATAAACGCCTCCATGAAGGTGCGGTCAAAGTGGATTCTGTCGCGGCTGGTGAGAAAGACCGCGTCCGAGAGTCCGGTCTCCCCATGCCCGGCATCCCACTGGCGCTCCGGCACAAAGCGCTTTGGAAAGGCGAGGAGGAGGTCCGGTGCGCGAAAATACGGCGTGGTGGCGTTGGTATAGAAGTGCTCTGGCGGCGTCTCCCCCAGATCAATCCATTGGGGCTCCGTCCAGTGAATGAAGTCTTCCGAGGTGGCCGTGAGCACGGCGCGCACTCCCAGATGGAAGCCGCGGAAGTAGGCCGCGTAGCGGCCCCGTGCGCTGTCCCAGAAGGCGATGTTTTGCGAGTCGAAGGCGCCCTGGGTGAGCACCGGCTCCTGGCGCAGCATCCGCCAACGGATCCCGTCCGCGGAGACAAAGGGCACCAGCGAGTCCCGCGGGCCGGCGCTGGCGAGCGCCTTCCAGCGGTGCTCCGGCAAGGCCGCGGGATTGGTATCGAGGAAGGGAGTGAAGTTGTGGCATCCCCGGCCCATCCAGACGATGTTGTTCGCCCGAGAGCCCTGGATCTCGAAGAGCCCGAGCTTCGGCTTGGTCCAGGCAATGCCATCCCGGCTCTCGGCATAGCAGGTCACTTCTGGCATGCCCGGGTTGCCGGCGCCCCGGTAGTAGGCGCGGTAGAGATCGCCCTCCTTTGCCACCGTCACGTAGTAGCTAACGGGGCCCTCCCAGGGAAGGTCAAAGGGAAAGGAGACCTCGCGCGGCACCGGGGAGTGAAGCCGCAGCTCCGCACCCACGGTGCGGTCGATCAGGTAAGAATCGACGAAGAGCTGGAGGCGGTCGCTAATCTCGACCGCGCCCTTCTCGCCATTGGCGGCAGTGACCCGTTGCATTGGCTTCCTCCTTACCTCGGCGGCCTCCGAACTTAGCCAGGGGTATCTGACCCCTCTTTGGGCAACACTCGAACTCCCGCCCGGCTCGCATCCAGGAAGAGCGCGCGAATATCCGAACCAGCGCCCTCCGTGTAGTAGACGACCAGGATGCGCCCATCCGGCAGCTCGACCAGACTCGGGTAGGCGCCAATGACGCGATCCAGGAGGATCGGCTCGCTCCACGTCTTCCCCGCGTCGGTGCTATAGATGAGGCGGGTGCTCTTCGTTGGCCGATGGCGAAACGCGCAGAGAAGGATCTGCCTGGAAGTGAGGAGCAGGTAGGGAGCATCTCCGGAGACCGGCATCGCCTGGGGCCGGGTCCAGCTCCTGCCGCCATCGGTGGACTCGCACCACGTCATGCGCGGGCGGATCACCATCAGGAGCCGGCCATCCGGCAAACGCACGACCGATGGTTCGTGCAGGTGCTCTCCCTCCAGATGGACCATCGCGTGCTCTGGCCAGCTCCTCCCGCCATCACGTGACAGGAGCACGCACACGGTGGACTTCTGACCCGGCTCTGCCGCGCCGTAGAGAGGCAGTAGAAGCGTGCCGTCGGGCATCTCCCGAATTGGCTCGGAGACCGCTTCATTCCCCTTCAGCGGAGAGTCGACCGGCTGTGGCGGGCCCCACGTCTTCCCGCCATCGGCGGACCACACCAGGAACACCTCGTGCGTCATCGGCTTGCGCCCGGGCACGTAGGTCATGTAGGTCACGACAAGCCGGCCATCCGACAACTGGGTAATCGAGGGGTCGCGGTCATCGATGGGGGTATCCACCACGACTTCGGGCTTCGACCAGGTCTTGCCGTTATCGGTAGAGCGTGCCAGACAGATGCGCGCGCCCTTGGGCAGCTTGTCGTTGGGCACGCTCACGTGCCCATGGCCCGCATAGAAAACGCAGAGGAGTTCGCCCGACTTAGTCCGGCACACATCGGGGAACGCCTCATAGCCGCCGGTCCCCGCGTCGGTACAGAGATCGCTGAAGGGGGGCTTGAGGACTACGAAAGGGCGGTCGAGCGACACTTCGGTGCCCTCCAGGCGTGCCGTGCCAAAAGCGATTCGCCCCTGGCCCGTGCGCAGGCCGATCACCCCCGCCTGGAGCGTTCCATCCGTCTCGGTGAAAAGCCGTTTGCCGTCCAGATAGACCTCGTGCCGGTCGCCCCGCACCACCACGCGCGTGGTGTGCCAGGTCTCCGCCCTGAGCTCGGGCCAACGGTGCCGGCGCGCATCAGTCCACTCCTTCCCCGGTGCGGAGCGCACCCAGACCACCTGGCTATTCCGCACATCATAGTGGATGTAGTAATACTCTTCCTGGCTGACAGCACGATAGACGACTCCCGCGGCCTTCACCCCATCGCCCTCAGACGATGCCTTGAAGGGGATCGTGAGATCGAGATCGGAATAGGCCTTCCCCGGACGCCAGATGATGGTCCGCGCCGGCCCTACCTCTGTCTGAAGGAGCGTGCCCTCCTCCGCACGCCAACGCCCGTATTCAACCTCCCACCCGGAGAGGTCTTTCCAGACGATCTCGGATGGGGCAGCGGCCGCCGCCCCGCCCACGGCACAGCAGAGGGCCCATGCCAGGGCTCGCAGGCTTCCCAAAGAGCACATCGCCTCACCCCCGGCGGTCGCCTCTGGTGGCTGGCGCCCGCCCATGACCCCGGTATTCGCCTGGGATGCGCCCGTTCCTCCTTCGATGCAAAGCGGTGGGGGCTACGCCTCCATGACAATCGGGATGATCATCGGCTGCCGTCCTGTCACGGCGTAGAAGAAGCGGCTGAGCGAGGAGCGGACATCCGCTTTGATCGTGCCCCAATCGGGCACGCCCTCGCTCTCCTGCAGACACTCGAGATCGGCCCGGATCCGCAGCTTCGCCTCCTCGATCAACGGCTCCGACTCCTGCATGTAGACGAAGCCGCGCGAGACGATCTCCGGGCCGGCGATCACCTTGCCGGTATCGCGTTCCACCGTGACCACGGCGACGAGGATGCCATCCTGCGACAGGTGCTGGCGGTCGCGAAGAACGATGTGGCTGACGTCGCCGATGCCAAGCCCATCCACCATGATCGGACCGCCATCGATATGTCCGGCGATGGTGGCGCTCCCCTCGCTCAGCTCCAGGATATCCCCCGGCTCCACCTTGAGCACGCGGTCGGCAGGGTGCCCGAGCGATTCCACCAGGCGCGCATATC
>DUUU01000493.1 GCA_012841485.1 Armatimonadota bacterium | reverse complement strand
GGTGACTGCCTCCGCCGCGGAGCGCGCGAGCGCCAACGCCTTCCGGCCCTGAGCGGCGGCAGGCAGGCGGCGTTTCTCTGCCTGATCGGTTAGGCGTTCCAGAATGCGCAGCGTGTCGAAGTCCTCGGCGCCCTCGCGCATTAGCTCCCAGCGGATGGAGCGGACGACGGTATCGAGGATGGGCGGGTCGGGATCATACTGGCGGCGCGGCGGGTAGAAGAAGTAGCCGTCGCCATGCCGGTATCGGTAGGTGACGCCTGGCAGCAGGTAGCTCGGGCGATCCCTGGGCGTGGCATCCCGGCCCCAGTAAGTCGCCAGGTAGTAAAGGTAGCCGTGGGCATCGCGGCGCCACACGTCCCAAAACATGCCCCGGTTCTGCTCGCCGCTGTGCGAGATCAGGCAGGTCTCCTTGACATCATACAGCCAATAATCCGCGCCTTTCTTTCGCTCGGCGGCGGCTACCTCTTCGCGGTAGAGGCTGACATAGGGGATCCAGAGGGAGATGAGCGACCGGCCATTCTCCTGCACCTCTGCCAGGCGGGGCCGGTTGGCCGGGTCATACGTGAGCGCCGTGCGAATGCGCGGGTCACCACGACGCACCAGAAGGCAGACCTGCTTGATCAGGTCGGTATCGGTCTCCGGGGGCTCGTCCGTGACGTAGTAGACCGCGCGATCCAGCCACCCCTTCTTTGCGAGGTGCGCGCCCACCTGACGGAAGAAGCTGACCACGGCCTTCTCGAACACCGGATTGAGGGTGCCATCTGGCAGCAGGCCGTCGATGGTGACCCGGTTGCTATCGGTAAAGGCGAGATACGCCTCTCTCTTTCCGTCGCTCTTCTTGTGGCGCAGGATGTAGGGCGCGAAGTTGAACGCGCTGAACACCTGGCGCTCGTCAAAATAGCGCCGGGCCTCACGGTCGAAGTTGGTGAAGTCGAGCTTCACCTCGCCGGTGGGCTGGCCCTGCGCGTCCTTGACGAACTCCCATCGGATGGCGCCGTCCGGGAGCGGATTGAACGCCATCGTGCCAGGGGCATAGAGGAAGGGGCTGAGCCGCGCGCGGATATACTCCTCGAAGTAGAGACGGATGATCTTCTCCTTCTCCTCCGGCGTCTTCGCGCCATGTGCCCGGTAGATGTTACCATCCGAGAGGCCGATCATGCTCTGGAGAATTGGGCGCTTCGGAAGGGCAAAATCGCGCACCCGGAGGCTGACCGCGAGCGATGCCGCCTGGCGCCCACCCGAGAGGACCTCCACACGCCCCGTGTAGGCCCCTGGCCGGGCCTCCTCCGGCACGGCTACGGCAAGCCAGAAGGCCAGGTTCTTCCCTGGCGCGCACGCGAACTGCTGACCGGGCTCGACCACCGGCAACGGATCCGGGCGCAGTATCGGTCGGAGCGACGGCTCCTTCGGGTCGTACGGCGCGTTGATATCGACCCACTCCACCTTGCGGATGGAGAGAAGGCTCGCGGGCAGCACCGCGTTCCTGGGCCCTTTCAAGTCGGACGCGCGGATCGCCAGGCGAGAGGTGGGCCGGGCAACGCGGACAACCAGCTGGAACGCCTCGGACTCGTTTCGGGCGCACTCCAGGGTGATCCGCCCGGGAGTCCAATCCGAGCCGGGCGCCTCGTCCGGCGACACCTTATGCAGCGGCGAGACGCCATAGACGCGTACGCCAGCTGCTCCGGCGTCTACCACCCGAGCGCCGGCCAGCAGGCCGCTAACCACAAGCAGGCTGACGAGACCGATGCGCACGCTTTCTGCTTTCGTCATTGCTCCA
This sequence comes from Armatimonadota bacterium, assembly GCA_012841485.1. Next base: position 1,416 of record DUUU01000493.1, on the reverse strand, counting down.
CTCCTAACCACGTCTGGGCGCCGGGTCGCCAGCGCGCATGAAGGCTCGCGACGCAATCGCCTGATACTCCGGGTCGAGACCAAGCGCTTCGTTGGAGCCGTAGTAGCCGGCGACGAAGCCGCCGCCGAACGCGCCGAGTTTCTGCACGTACTCCTCCGCGGCGCGCACGATCCGCTCCGGGTCGCGCGTCGGGAGGGTGCGCTGAATATCGACCGGGCACCAGAAGTGCATCCGACCGCCAAAGTGCTCGCTCAGCCAATCGATGCCGTGTAGCTCCGGCTGGTCGAACTGACACACATCGATCCCCGCCTCGCACCAGTCTTCCAGGACCTCGGAGACGTGGCCGCAGGAGTGAAGCCACACGCTGAGCCCGCGGCTGTGCGCCGCGGCGCAGAGGGCCTGGAAGCACGGCTTGAAAAGCCGCCGGAAGCAGGCCGGGCTCACCAGGAGGCGGTCCTGCGTGCCCCAATCCTCGGCGGTCATGATGCCATCCACACCCGCGTCCGCGTAGCGGTGGATCTCCTTTTCGAGGTGGCGGGTGATCTGCCAAAGAAGGTCGCTCACGCGCTCGGGCTCGGCGGCCACATCGGCGAGGAAGATCTCCATCCTCCGCAGGTAACGCGCGATGGTGAAGGGCCAGCCGATGCTCCCGAGGACAAAGAGGCCCTTCTCATGCAGCTCACGGCAGCGCGCCGCCGTGCCCTCGTATAGCTCCACGGCATCGGTCTGCGGGAACTCGTAGCTCTCCAGCAGGTCCCAGCTCTCTTCGAGCACGCCCTTCCAGACCTCGCCCTTGGTGATGCTCTCCAGGCGGCGCCAGGTGTTGCCCCACTCGTCATGCATCTCCCAGTAGCCGTCATACTGCGTCCAGGGCGTGGCGCGCGAGTTGGGCGCGGGACTCCGCCGGACAAAGGCAATATCGCTGGGAAAGCCGCCACCCATCCCATACGCGATCCGAGGCGGCCCCGCGAACGCCAGACTCATTTGCACAATCTCGCGACTCGCCATCGATCCCCTCTCTTTGAAGGCCCGGGCGTACAGAACGCTCCCCGTCCAGCCCCTATCTCCGCGCGCTCCCCAAAGCCTCCGGGCACTAGCCCGTGGGTTTGGGCGCAGCGATCGGGCGGATGGTATAGCGGAGTTCGATGGTCTGACCGGCAGCCAGCTTCTCCGGGAGGCGCACTTCCGCGCGCCCGAACTGGAGGTCGCGCCAGCCACCTGCCTTCAGACCCTCGGGCACCAGGAGCAGCGCGCGCGGCTGGTCAAACCGGATCTCGATCCCGGCGCCGGTGGAGTCGGTCACCGTGAGCCGATCCGAGCTCGCCTCGCCTGCGCGCTTCCCGCCGGCCGAGAGCGTGGCGCCCCTCGCCTTCCAGCCGCCGCGAGCAAAGGGGACATTCTCCACCAGCGACCGCG
>DUUU01000492.1 GCA_012841485.1 Armatimonadota bacterium | reverse complement strand
GAGAGCGGCTCTGGCTCGCCCTCCTTGGCCGGCCCGAAGAGCCTCACCCAGGTATACAGGGTATCGGCGCTTATTCCCAGGTCTCGGGCAGTCTGGGCGATGCTCTTCTCGCCGGACGTGGCGAGACAAACCGCTTCCGTCTTGAACTCATCTGCAAAGGACCTCTGGCTCACTGGACACCTCTCATGTCTCTATTCGACTTTGAGACCTGGGTGTCCACTGATTCGGGGCAACTTCACTCCTCGGGCGGGCGCTTGCACATGACCGCGTACATGCGCCCGTACTTGACGGCCTGGAGCAGGCCGCAGATGTCGCCGGGGCCAACGTCCACCTCGACCTCGACGGCAACATAGCGGGCGAACCTGTCGCCGAGGATCACATCAGCCGTGTCGCTGGTCGGGAAGCCGTATTCCAGATCGATGCCCTTCAGGCCCGCTTCCCCAAGGAGTGACGCAGGGTGCGCGTAGATCGCCTTCTTGAGCGTCTCGTGCTCCGGTCCCTCACCGCCGCCGCCCCAGGAGTGTCCGACCACGCGCGTGGTCTTCCTGGTCTGCGGCGGGCGCTTCTCCAGCGTGCTCTCGGCGAACGCGGCTACTACAGCGTCGAACCTTTGAGGCGTTTTGAGTCGCGTCAGTCCGCTCTTGATGTTCATGGTGAAGGTAGGCTCGTACCCGAGAAGTACGTTGGCCTTCGGCCTCGGGATGAAGCCCGTGGTGTTGATCGGCTTTGTGTGCGCACGGCGATGCCAGACGACGATGTTGTCCCCGCCGTAGCATTCGCGATTGGGATGCGGGTCGCTGTCGATCACCTCGACGACCTCTACGATTCCGATCACACCATCCATCCCAGGGACTCTGGCCACCTTCTTGCCCTGCCGTAACTCAAGATCGCCGTCCTGCGTCTGGTGGATGATCACCAAGTCGCCGACGCACATGCCCGCTCCAAAGGCAAGGTGTTGCTCCTTCAGGAAGACACCCTCGATCTTGAGCGGTTCGTCTACGCACGGGGGCCAGTGCGTCGTCAGCCAGTAGTTGGGCATTCACATCTCCATGTCGCAGGGGTTGCATCATCCCACCGGCGCTAGGTCGCAGTAAACCCGACAAGCGTCTCAACGGCCACAGTGTCTCTCGGCCAGCCGAACTTCCGGCAGAACGCTGCGTCAATCACGTCGGTCAAGGGCACCAGGAAGACAGTGTGCAGCGAAAAGGGCATCGTCATGGGAAGCTGAATGGGTTCGCCCTCGGCTCTCCCCGAGGATGGATATCGAGTCAGCAACGCCTTGTCGATGCACCCGCTGCCATGCACCAGCCTGTGGCGAAGGTCCGCACACCCCTCCAGTAGGTGAGCAGGATCATCACAGCGGCGACCCATAATCTCCATCTCCACGCCAGCGAAGCCCTCAGCGCGGATGCCCTTGCCCAACCCGAACCCCAGCTTCTTGCCGATTCGGTCCAGCTTCCCCTCCCATGAACATCCCATCATCATGCCGATGCTTTCGTGGACAGGATCACCGGACCCCTGCGCCTGCAGCGCGTCGTGGATTAAGTCGGTCAGGAATGCCTCGAAGTTGCCGTAGGTCATCAGAAAACACTGATTGGCCAACTCCGCGCCAGCCCCCGCGAACATGCGCTTGGCAGCGCCGAACCTCGTCATCCACAGGTGGCCTCCGATGTCCACCCGGATTGGCGTGTCATCACCTCGCCCGGCCTTCGCCATCGCCGCATCAACCGCCTGCTGCCCGAAATGGCTGTATGCGCTGACTACTGAGTATGTGCCAAGGATGCGGTTGGCCCGCGCGAAGTACTCGCGCCGCCTTTGGGAGCACTCCTGGGGAGGCACGAGTAGCATGGTGTCACATCCCGTATCTTTCATCTCAGCGCTCCGATCTTGGTCATCCGCCCTGAGCAGCCCCACATGCACAGCCGCTTCGCCAGACACCGCTCTGGTAACCGAGCGGCGGTTCCCGCTTGAGGTCCGGCTGTCTCGACCCATCTAGTTCCTGCTGTAGAACTCCCTGGCTGGAGCCGCTTTGCGCTTGGGACCGTGCGTTGCCCAGATGCGGTCGATAGGCGTGCGTGCCAACTCCTGCCTGATGATCCCTATCGCTTTCTGCGAGTAGCGCACGAAGCGGCTCTTCCCAATGGCGATCTCTTTGCAGCAGTCCGGGTCCGTCACCAACTCCAGGAAGCGCACAACGGCAGTGGTCTTCGGCGGCGTCAGTCCGACCCGTTCGGCAAGCTGATTCAGGCTGAGGTTGTAGAAGTCCAGTTCGTTGACCCGTCGGACACCGACCGTGTATGCTCCGGGCGTTCCCTCGGGAACCGTGTGGATCGGGATGCCATCCTTCCTCGTGAACCGCAGATCCAAGGACGGGCCATACCCTACCGCCGTGATCTCCACCGACGCAACACCTGGGAATAGATCACGCCAAGGTATGCCCGCACGCGCGGCCCGCACCAGCTTCCCAAGGTGAGCGTCGCTCGGCTGCGTCCTCTCGCCACGGATCGCCCCATCCATGACTGCCAGCGCCCGGAGGCGGGCTGCAGCCTCAACGCCCCTCCTGCGTCCAGGCCGGATCAGTGCCGTGATCTCGGCCATCTCGTTCCCAAACACCGACATGATGTCCTGCGGGGGTGTTGTCGAAACAGGAAGGACGCGCGTCGGCAACTCGTCGGCAATGTCCTTACCAAACACGCTACGCAGCAGCGTGCGCAGCAGCGTGAACCCGGCCTGCATATGCAGGTAGAGCATCTGCTCCGACATGTCGATGAGGTGGTGCTGCGCTGCGTCTCGGGAGCCGTTGATCGCCTGGATCAGGATCGCCTGCTCCTCATCCAGGAAACGAATAGCCCCGTCGCTTAGGGCCTTGCGAACGCACTCATCGAACCCGATGGTCTGCTTCCTCTCGGGCTTCCTGATGGACCCACCCTTATGGAGGATGGCCGACTTCAGTGTCATCTCGAAGGCGTGATCCAGAAAGATGAGAACAGCCGTGGTTCTCCCCCTGTCGCACGGGCGGTTGAAGTGCTCCATGCTGAGTACCAGTGAGTCGATAGCCTTTCCCAACAGCAGCTTCGCTTCTCGCTTCATGACAGCCCCCCGCTCTGGACACGGCTGCTACCATGGTAGCTCTGCAGACGGCTATCTGTCAACCAGATGTTTGCCACATGCGAATGGGGGCGATGGGCCATCTACCCATCGAGTCCCGCCCATCAGCGAGGCCATAGGGCGAGTACTGATCCGCACTCCGATGCACCGAGGTGGGTACCATTGGGTGGTCCTACGCGCTCTCTCACCCGCCCCCCTCTGGGAATGCCGCCAGACATCGAACGGGTGGAACCTAGCGAGCGCAGGATGCGTCTATGAGACGGAGGCGCGATCCTCGCGTATGGTAGGTAGCGGTTGGTCGGACGCAGCCTAGCGCCGTGGGCTACCTTGCTAGGTTGCGCCGTTCAGGTTGCTAGGTTGCGCGCCGAAGGCGCACTAGGTTACGTGTTGTTAGAGCGCGGCGGATGCGCTGTAAGCCGCGTCGTTGCTGGATCCGGTGGATAGACCGGTGAGCCGGGTTGAGGGCCTAGTGAGGGTTAACCTCATGCGGGTTCAAGTCCCGCCTTCCGCACCATCACTCGATATTCTGACCGAGAGTAAGGGTCAAAATACGAACTGCAGGGGGCCTAGCTCGCTAGACCCCCTGTTTCTTGTACGGGGTCGCTGCCGCATGCGGCTTCCGGAACCTATCATCAGCTTGCGAGGAGCCGGCAGATGCGGCAATCACCACCAGGTTTCAACAGACCGAGACGCTGGAATCGGGGCAATGGCGATGCCCTTACCCCGGACGAGTTGGAGTAGCAGGCACAAGCGTGGTCCTTGGATGGCGAGCTGG
>DUUU01000491.1 GCA_012841485.1 Armatimonadota bacterium | reverse complement strand
GAGAGCGGCTCTGGCTCGCCCTCCTTGGCCGGCCCGAAGAGCCTCACCCAGGTATACAGGGTATCGGCGCTTATTCCCAGGTCTCGGGCAGTCTGGGCGATGCTCTTCTCGCCGGACGTGGCGAGACGAACCGCTTCCGTCTTGAACTCATCTGCAAAGGACCTCTGGCTCACTGGACACCTCTCATGTCTCTATTCGACTTTGAGACCTGGGTGTCCACTGATTCGGGGCAACTTCATCCGACGAAGACGGATTTCCCCTGGGCATGGCCGGAATCCTGCCGGACGCGCCAGCACCACCCCAAGAGGCCGGCTCACACCACCAGGAACCGGCCCGATGACTCCGTGGGCCGGGCGTGTAGGTATGCGCCGGTAACACGTTTGCCCAGTAGTAGTAGCCCAGCCGTTCGGGGATGGATCGCAGGAGTTCCTCGTCGCTCATGCCGCGAAGGCGCATTGATTCCACCAGCCGCCGGAGGCTATCGGCGTGCCGTCCGGCGAACACCAACCCTTGGGCGGTCGTCTCCACGGTGCCGTAGATTTCGTGGCCCTTGCCGACTTCGATCCTAATGCTCACCCGTCTCTCCTCGCGCTCTGCTGTCAACTACCCCGGCATCCAATCCCAGTCATTCTGCGTCTTCGTGGAAGTCGCGGCGGCGTTCCAGGGATCTGTCAACTGCCCTTTCGAGATAGAGAATCGCCTCTCTCCGCGTTGCGGGCTCTCCGTCTGGCTGGCCGGCCCATCTGCCGATCAGCACGAGGTCGTCCGGTGACAGCTTGACTTCCAGCAGCACCCGACCACCATGCCAGCGGAAGGCTGCATCCTCGGGTTCGTCACTTTCACGGCTGTCCATTTCTCACGCATCCTTTCTGTCCAGCACGCGGGCTGGCATCAGCAGGCCGGCAACAGCGGCGGTGCGCTCTTACCAGGACTGATCACCCAGGCGGGCGTGGTCGTCGCGGATTCCGCTCACGATCCGGGGGCAGGGCCAGTAGTCGTTCTCCTTTGCGTAGCCCATGATGCTGTCGCGCACGAACTCCTCGGCACGCTCATTGAGCGGCCCCCGCGAGGTGAAGGTCTGCCACTCGCCGGACTCCTTGCAGTGTTCCTTGTGCTCCACCGTGAGCACCCAGGTGGTGAAGGCGTCGTTGTGGGGGTTGAATATGCGGCGCAGCAGGGAAACATGCTCGCCAAAGGCGGTCGGCAGGGGGATGCTACTCACGTCCATCTATCAGGTTCCTTCCCGCACGCACAATGCGTGTGTTCGTGTTCGGGTAAGGGGAGACGGCTCCGTTGCTTGCCCTCTCCCCCCTCTTCTGTATGCGGAAGGGAACGGTTTTGTTTTGGTGGTTACCGGCACGCACAGATTGCATCAGATGTCCAGGTTCCCGACCTCGTGGCCGTAGGTGTCGAGGAATTCCTTCCTTGGAGCCACCTTGTCTCCCATTAGAATGGTGAACACCTCGTCGGCCCTCACTGCATCGTCCAGGCGTATCTGGAGAATCGTGCGGGTGGAAGGATCCATCGTCGTCGCCCAGAGTTGCTCGGCGTTCATCTCGCCCAGACCTTTGTACCTCTGGATGACCGCGTTGCTGCGGCCCAGTGTACGCATCTTCCGCTGAAGCTCCTGGTCGTCATAGGCGTATTCCACCGCCTTGCCGGCTCGAATCTGGTAGAGTGGCGGCTGGGCAATGAAGATGTGGCCGGCCTCGACCAGAGGCCCCATGTAGCGGAAGAAGAAGGTGAGGAGCAGCGTTCGGATGTGTGCGCCATCCACGTCGGCGTCCGTCATTAGGATGATGCGGTGGTAGCGCAGTTTGCTCAGGTTGAACTTGCCGGCGACGCTCTTGCCATTGCCGGATCCGTTCTCCTCCTCGCTGGCCTCATCGTCACCGTTCGTCTGTTCACGCACCCCTTTGGCGATGCCGGTGCCGACGCTCGTGATCAGCGCCCTTACATCCTCGTTATCAAGAGCGCGATCCATGCGCGTCTTCTCCACATTGAGTGGTTTGCCGCGTAGGGGCAGGATTGCCTGGAAGCGCCGGTCACGCCCGCTCTTGGCGGATCCGCCGGCGGAGTCGCCCTCCACGATGAATAGTTCGCACTTCGCCGCGTCCTTCTCGGTGCAGTCGGCCAGCTTTCCGGGCAGTGCCGTATTCTCCAGGAACGTCTGCCGCTTAATCATCTCGCTGGCCTTGCGGGCGGCTTCACGGGCGCGGCAAGCAGTGAGCGCCCGATCCACCACACGCCGTGCATCGGTGGGGTTCTCCTCCAGATAGCTGGAAAGCCCATCACCGACCACCGAGTTCACGATGCCCTCGACCTCCGGGTTGTTCAGCTTGATCTTGGTCTGGCTTTCGAACTGCGGCTGGCTAATCTTCACGGAAATGACGGCAGTGAGGCCATCCCGCACGTCATCGCCGGTGAGGTTGGCATCTCTCTCCTTCAGCAGCCCCACTTTTCGGGCGTAGGCGTTCAGCACGCGGGTGAGTGCCGCTTTGAGGCCAGAGACGTGAGTGCCCCCTTCCAGGGTATTGATGTTGTTGGCATACGAGAGGATGTTCTCTTGATAGCCGCTGTGGAGCTGGAGTGCGACTTCAACCGCCACTTCGGTACGGGTCAATCCGAAGTAGACCGGCGTGTTCGGAACCAGCGGCTCTTTGTTGCGGTTGAGGTGCTCTACGAACTCAGTCAGGCCACCCGCGTGGCAGAACTGCTCCCTGTGGCCCGTGCGCTCATCCGTGAAGAGGATCTTCATGCCAGGATTCAGGAACGCCAATTCCCGCAGGCGGCTTGTGAGCATCTCATTGCGGAAGGCCGTGCTGGAGAAGATGAGCGGGTCGGGCATGAACCGGATGGCCGTTCCGCTATGGGTGGTGTCTCCCTCCCGCCGCAGTGCGGCGACCGCTGGGCCACGCTGGAATCGCTGCCGCCACACTCCGCCGTCACGCTGGACGACGGCCTCCGTCCATTCCGAGAGGGCGTTCACGCAGGAAAGCCCCACCCCGTGCAAGCCGCCGGACACCTTGTATGCGCCGGAATCGAACTTGCCCCCGGCGTGCAGTCTGGTCATCGCGAGTTCCAGACCGGACAGGCCCGTGGCGGAGTGCGTGTCTACTGGGATGCCACGCCCGTCGTCGGCGACGCTGGCGGATCCATCCGCGTGAAGGGTGACGGCGATGGTTGTGCAGTGGCCGGCCAGGGCCTCGTCCACGCTGTTGGCGACGAGTTCTTCGATCAGGTGATGCAGACCCTTGGGGCCATTGTCACCGATGTACATGGCGGGCCTACGGCGCACGGCTTCCAGCCCTTCCAAGACCTGAATCTGGTCGGCACCGTAGGTGGTGGCCGGCTCGTTGGCCGGCTGGTGCTCACTGTCGGTCATGGTTCTCCTTTCTGATGTGCGAATGGTAGGGGCGTGATGTGCGAATGGTAGGGGCGCAGCGATGCCCCGGTGCGTTCGCAGTAGGATGTGGGTGCCGGCTGTTCGGCGTTCGTGGGGGCGTGGGGAGTGGGAATGCTCTGGGCAGGGGTGAGAGCGTGAGGCCCCCTTATTCTGTATGCAGGTTCCGACCGATTTGTTTTGGCTGAAGATCGTTACCGCGCTGGCTCAGAAGGGGATGCTACGCGCTGTGCTGCGGCGGCTTCCTTCAGTTGTGTCAGTGCCGCCCGGACAGCAGCGAGTTGGCCGGCATATTCAGGAAACGAACACTCCATGCGGAACAGCGCGAAGTCCACGCTCTGTTGCAGGTCGTCCAGGAAGAACTCAAGGTCATCGCCGCCACGTTCCATCAGCCCAACGCGCTGGAAGAGATAACGGGCCTCTTCCTTCATGTTGGCATCCTGAGCGGCAGAAGCCATGACGCGCAGCAATCGCTGCCCATCCCACTCCACCGATGCCGCCAGACGCTCCCCTGCTTTGTAGTCGATCATGCCGTCGTCTTTGTCACTCATCTATGACCCTCTCCTCTTCAGATAGCGACCACTCCGCAGCCACACGCACCGAATCCTCGACGAACTCGGCGATCAGCTCCTCGCGTTCCAGGGCTTCGGCCTGGACGCTGGCGGCCCTGATTGCTTCCTGCAAACCCCGGCGCTCGGCAGCATCGTCGGTGGCGGACATTGCGGCGCGTAACCCTCTGATGCGCTCTTTGAGAGCGGCACGCAACTGGGCAAGTTCGGCAGCACGGGGGCACCCACCGAGGAATTCCTGGATGGTCGCATCAAGTTCCACTGTCTCATGGTGGATCATATCGGTTCCTTTCTTCTTCGGATGCGTGGCATGAGGTCAGAAGCGGAAGTCGCGGTAGCGTTCTCGGAAACCCACCGCCACCACACGGGAGCTTCCCTTCACCTTCCACCGCCCATCACTACGAAGCGTCACTTCCTTTTCTGGCGCGTCCGGGTTACCCTCGTAGCGATAGCTCTGCGCGTCGCCCATGCCGTTGCTGTCAACGCGGATCGCCTTGTCCTCCTTCATCCAGAAGCGTCTTCCGTTCGGATCCACACGGGTAATGGTGTAGGGCACGCGATCCGTCCATAGAATCTCGGTTGCCCCCATCCCGGCCTCGGGGGCAGCCGGCTTGCTGCTGGCCGCCAACAGGTTCTGCAAACTCCCGTATTGCATTCTCACCTCCGCCTGTAGCTGACGACGTGGACTGACCGGAAGGGGGAACCGACTACCCCGCCGCCACCCACGCTGTCAATCCGCGCTATCTCCAGGTGAATGGGCAGCCAGCCGGTAGAGCGCCCCACGTAGAAACGCCGTTTCTCCCCCCAGCGATCAACCACCTCGACGCGCCGGCCTTCCAGGCCCACCAACTCTGGGGTGAGTTCGGCAGGGCATCGCGTTCGGCTTCTGTCGTGGTGCTCTCGGCCCGCATCAAGAATGCGGCGGTAGTCGGCATAGCCTTCGGGAGTTCCCAGCTTTTCCGGGTCAGGGCCGGGAACGCCGGCCCACCGTGCCACCTTCACGGACACCTGGAAGGTGTAATCGAAGCCCAGGCAGGTGTATCCCTTTCCTTCGGTGAGCACGTAGAGCCGCTGCTCCAGGTTGATGCGGTCGAGTCCTCTGGTCATCAGCATTGGGGCCACTCCTTTCCGCAGAGCGCGTCAATCCCACCAAGTACGGTAGCGTTCGCGGCCCGCGTCGGGATCATAGATGCCATACTCGTCGGCACATGCCCGCCGCGCCAGCCGCTCCAGGCCGGCCACGATCTTCGCTCTGCCGACTGCGACGGCTTCCTCTGATTGACGACAACTATTCCTGCGGGGCGGCGACAATTAGACTTGCGGGCTGACGACAATTAGAACTGAAGGGTAGCGACAACTAAGATTGAGGTCCGGCGACGATTAGGACTCCCGCCTGCTTGG
>DUUU01000490.1 GCA_012841485.1 Armatimonadota bacterium | reverse complement strand
GGCGCGCGCCGGAGCGCGTCGTTCGGGCGCGCGCCGGACGCCGGGCGCGTGGCTGGGCTGGGCGCGCGACGATCCGGACGGCCTCCCGCGCAATGGGAGGCGGTGACGGCTCGAGGGCCGTTTCCGGCTCCGCAAGAGGGCGGAGCACCAACTGGATGGTCGCCTTCGTTTGCGCGAAGGTGAGGGCCCGCGCCTCGCTGGGCGTGACCGCGAGGGTGACCAGGTTGTTGGGCTCCACCGCGTTGAGCGATTTCTGCTCCAACGCTTTGCCCACCGCGATCACCTGGATCCCCTGAAGCAGCGTGTCGGTGACCGGCGCCTCTCCCGTGAAGGTGCCGAGGACATCCACCCGATCCCCCGGACGGAGGAAGCCGGCTACGGCGGTTGTGTCGGATACCTGGATCGTCATGGCGCATTTGCCAGGGGGGAGGTGCGCCGAGAGGCCCAGCTCGTCTCGTGAGAGCAGCTCCCCAGCGGCGATAGGGCGCCCTGGGATGATCTCCGCCCGGGTGAGTTTTCCCTGAGCGGCTTCGAGGGAGGTCAGAGCGTCCTGGGGCACCGTCTGGCGGGCAAGGTCCACCTTCTGGAGCTCGATCATCTCCGGCGTGATGATGGTCCACTTGGGGATGGTCTGTCGGGCGATCACCATATCGCGCAGGGTCGCGCTCTCTTCTCGCGCGCGTGCGTGCCGCTGGCGTTGCAGCTGGGCACGCACCAGGATGAGGGAGATGATCAGGAAGAAGATTCCTGCCATCAGGTATTTGTTTCTACGCATGCTCTATACTCTCCGGCGCGCGGGCTCTTGCCAGGAACGCTTTTCCAGGGGTGGACTGGAAATCGGAGCCATCACGCGTCGTGTGACACGGACGCGGCGATTTACCTCAGGTGCCAGTACGCGGCGGCGGCCCCCAGCGCGATGGCAATCGCGTAGCTCATGCGAAAGCTCTGGGACGTTGGCTCCACCCGGCCGAGCGATCCCGACGCGGCCATGCGGTAGAGAGACGCTCCCACGTTCCGCAGCACCTGGGCGGTACCGCCTCGCAAGGCCAACGCGGCCAGGGCGAATACTCCCCCCGCCACGGCGCCAAAGAGCGCCGTCCAGAGTGCAAACTGAGGGCCTTGCAGCGCCCCCACCATCCCCATCAGCTTCACATCGCCCGCGCCCGTGCCTCCGTTCAGCCAGATCGGCATCAAGAGGACCATGCCCAGCAGCAGCCCACCGAGGCTGTTACTCAGGCCAGACCATCCAGAGCTCCATGCGTTTACCACGATGCCCAGGAGGGCGAGCGGTGCCGTCACGAGGTTCGGGATGCGTCGCGTGCGCAGATCCACGAGGACCGCCGCGGCCAACCCGAGAATCAGAAGGACATTGATGATCACCTGCGATGACAAGTCGTTCAGCATCTCTTCCTAATCGCGCGAGTCATCCGCTGCCCGGAACCAATGGGCCGCCCGCGTGTGTGGCTGCCGCCTGAGAACTCACCAATACTATTATGCCTGAGAGCCCGCTCCTCTGCCATATCTCAATGGTCCTAAAGGCCGTAGGCTAAAAGTCCTACGTAACCGCAACCGGGTGGTATCACGGGATCCCCCTCGGAGTGATTGGGGCGTGAGGGGCTCAGTTGCTCGAGGGAATCAGGTTGTGCTCGAAGGCATAGATGAGCGCCTGCATGCGATCATTCACCTGGAGCTTGCTGAAGATGCTGCTCAGGTAGTTCTTCACCGTCTTCTCGCTAATGGAGAGGCGGAAGGCGATCTCCTTGTTGCTGAGTCCCTCGGCCAGCAGGTGAAGAATCTCGACCTCCCGTTTCGTGAGTTGCTGGAAGAGGTCCGGTGCCATGCGCTCTTGTTCTCGGGTCAGGCGCGTGAACTCATCCAGAACCCTGGCGGCGATGGCCGGATGGATGAGTGACTCGCCTCGGGCGGCGCGCCGGATGGAGTCGATGAGTTGGTCGGTATCCACGTCCTTGAGGATATAGCCGCACGCCCCCGCCTTGATGGCGCTAAAGATGGAGGCATCGTCTTCGTAAACGGTGAGGATGATCACGCGGATGTGCGGGCTGGCGTGCCGGATTCGGCGGGTCGCCTCCACGCCATCCTCGCCCGGCATGCGGATATCCATGAGGATGACATCCGGTTCCAGTTCAAGCGCCTGCATCACGGCGGTCGGCCCGTCCGAGGCCTTGCCGACGACTTCGATCCCCTCCTGCCGTTCCAGCAGGCTCCACAGGCCCTCTAGGATCAGCGGGTGATCATCGGCGATCAGAACGCGAACTCTATCCATGGTTAGACGTGGCCTTTGGGTCGACGAGAGGAACGGTGATGCGCACTTCCGTGTGTCCCTTACGACTCTCGATCCGGAACGCGCCATTCAGAGCACGCGCGCGATCCTCCATGCTGGCGAGGCCCATCCGTTTCTCGTGTTGGGCGCGGGTTCGCGTGCTGCTCACATCGAACCCCTGGCCATTGTCCCGGACCGTCACCTTGACGAGCGGATCCTCGCGGGACAGGATCACATCCACGCGCGAGGCATTGGCATGCTTGCGCACATTGGTGAGCGCTTCCTGGATGATTCTGAAGAGATTGACCTCTATGTCGCGTCCGAGGGACCAATCGCTATCTGAGAGCTGGATTTCGACGGGGATTTGGTACTGGGCGCGGTAATCCTGCACGTACTGGCGGAGGACGGGGAGCAGCGAGAACTCATCCAGCGAAGAGGGGCGCAGCTCGAACATGAAGCGGCGCATATCATGGAGCGTGCTCTTGGCGAATTGGTGCAGCGAGGCGATCTCAGCTCGCGCCTCCTCGGCATCGGCTGGGATCGCCTTTCGCGCCATGTCCAGACGGAGGATGAGGTTTGCCAGTTGCTGGATTGGGCCATCGTGGAGGTCTACGGCGATTCGCCGCCGTTCCTCCTCGCGGGCCTCGGCGCAGCGCAACGATGCCACACGCTCATCCACAATCGCAGTTGCATCCGTGGGAGGCGCTGTCGTGGTGCAGACAGCACCAACACCATTGCCTTGTAGCCGGTGGCGCCGAAACAAAGCGCTCACAAAACATAGGGACATCGAGGGGCATCCTCTCAGGGCGTGGAGCGCTTAGCGCCCCGCTCGTTAGAGCGCGAACGGTAGGAGACAACCCGATATGACCTTACCCACCGCCTGTTAGTATAGCACACATCCCTTGAGATGTAAAGGAGCATGGCGAGGGTCGAGGGGGTCTCGCTCCCTGTCGCGGCGATTCACTGTGCGGTTGGCACGTGAGGAAGCGGGCGATGGGGAGCGGAGCCGGCGAGGGGCCTGCGCCGCATGCGCGGCAAGCAGGTTTGGCAGGCGGAGCATCCGGGTAAGCAGGTCGCAAGTGAGCCCAGGGATCGGCTTGTTTGGCTTGGGGCGATGGCGTATTGCGCAGGTGGGAGGCGGGGCAAGGTGAGGAGGTTGCGAGGTGGCACGGAAAGAGGGAAAGAAGGAGCTCAGCGTTCGTGAGGCGGGGCGGAAAGGCGGGGAGACAACCGCCGAACGCCATGGCCGGGAGTTTTACGAGAAGATTGGGCGCAAGGGCGGCCCGATTGGGGGGCAGCGCCGCAAGGAGGAGTTGGGCCACGGGGGCTACGAGGAGCTGGGGCGCAAGGGCGGGAACGTGCGCAAGCGCCAGCTGGGCCCCGAAGGCTATTCAGAGCTGGGCAAGATGGGCGGGAATGTGCGCAAGCAGCAGCTGGGCCATGAGGGGTATGAGGAGCTGGGCCAGAAGGGGGGCCAGCGCGTCCGCGAGCTGATCGAGAAGGGGAAGCAGGCCGAGAGCTAAACGCCGCATTCGCGCGGAGGCCAGGGCGGGGGACCGCGGCCCCCCTTCCTGGCCCCCTGCGGCTTCACTCGGCCTTGCCGGGTGCCGGCGGCACGAGCACCACCGTTGGCAGCCCGACGATCCCGTACTCTTCCTTCAGACGCTGGGTCTGGGCCGCGTCCCAGCGCGTCATATCTACCTTCAGAGGGAGCAGGCCGCGCGTCGCGGCGACCACCTTCGGGTCACGGAAGGTCTTCGCTTCCAGCTCGCGGCATGCCGCGCACCACTCCGCGCGGAAGTCGATGAGCACGCCGCGGCCCTCGGCCAGCGCCTCCTGCAGGCGCTCCTCGCTATACGCCTCGAAGGGAATCCCGGCTGGCTGCGCACGCGGGATGAGCAGCGACACGCCGGCCACGACCGACAGTGCCCCCAGGCCGCGCTTGGCGGCAAAGAAGCGCCGGAGGCTCTGCCCGGAGGGATCGAAGAAGAGGACGTAGGCGCCGGCGCCTACGGTGTAGAGCCCCATGACGACGCCCGAGATCGACCTGCCGAGGAGCGGGGCGAGGTAATAGATCGCCATCCCGAACAGGATCAGCCCAAAGAGGTGCTTCACCGCGTTCATCCACTCGCCGGATCGCGGCAGGCGCTGAATGAGCCCCGAGAAGATGCCCAGGAGGAGGTAGGGCGTTCCCAGCCCCAGAGCGAGCGCGAAGAAGATGCCGAAGCCCAGGCCTGGATCGCCGAGCTGGCTCACGACCGTCAGGAGTGCCACGACGACCGGACCGATACAGGGTGCCGCGACGAAGCCGACGAGAAGCCCCATAGTCAGCGCGCCCGCGAAGCCCGCGCGACCGGAGACGCGGCTAGTCAGCCCTGCCGGCACCCGGAACTCCCACACTCCAAACATGGAGAGCCCCAGCGCGACCATCACCGCGGCGAAGCTCAGTAGCACATACGGGTTCTGAAGCTGGTTCCCAAAGAGTTGCCGGTTCATGGCGGCAATGACGCCCAGCGTGGAGTACATCAGGGCCATCCCCAGCACGTAGAGCGAGGCCAGGCCGAGCAGATGCCGGCGGCTCCCGCCGCTCTGCCCGCTAAAGAAGCCGATGGTGATCGGGATCAACGGGTAGACGCAGGGCGTCAGGTTCAACGCCAGCCCCGCCAGAAAGATGAGCGGCAGCGCGAGAAGCCAGTGCCCCCCCAGGATCAGGTCGCTCAGGCGGCTCTTCTCGGGCGAGGCGCCTTCCTCCAGCCAGCGCACGAATTCGGCGGGGGGCGCGAACTTCGTCAGCCGGGAATAGTGCGCCCGACTGCCGCTTGCCGCCATGGCGCCGACCTGGGGCGTGCCTTCCCCTCCCGGCCCCATGGCCGCTCCCGCGGCAAACAGCTCCGGGCTCACCGGCTTCACCGCCGCACCGGCGACATCCGCTACCATCTCGAGCGAGAAGGGCACGGTGGAAGGGGGAAAGCACGACTCATCGTTGCAGGCCTGCGCGGTGAGGGTGCCATCCAGCGTCAACACGCCCTGCGTGAGGCTCGTGGCCGCTGTTGCCGGCGCCAGCATCACCACTTCACCCTCATAGACCGCTATCGGCTTGGGCGTGAAGGAGAAGGCGCGCTCGCTGGCCGCGGGATACTCTACCGCGCCCACTTCGATTCCTGGGGGCGGCGTGATCTGCACCTCCGTGGGGATGAGGTCCGGGTCGCTCGGCTGATGCGCGTTCACGTGCAGCCCCGGCGGGAGATGCAGGATGATGGCGATTTGGAAGGAATCCCCAGGGCGGACGCGATCCACCGAGGCCACGCTCTCAACCTTCAGCTCCGGCCCAGCGAAGCCTTGAGCGCGGATGGGCGCGCCCGCCGATAGGACCGCGATGGCGGCGACGGCCAGTAGTCTCCAGATCGTCATAGTCGCTCCTCTCCTCCCCGGACGCGCAACCGCGGGGGCTTGATCCACCGCCTCCTTGCTTTGGCAGCCACCCGCTGGCCGCTCAGGCGGGCGGCGCGGGCGCCCGGCACGAGTCTCTATAGAGAAAGATACATGCATGGGCCCAGAGGTTGCGCCTCCTGGGGATGGAATCGCCGGCGAGCAGGGGCGAGGAGTAGGAAGGAGAGGCGCGCGGTGGCAACGAACAGCGTACCGCTCTCGCCAATGAGGCCACCATGCAGGAGGACAGGCCGGCCTCGCGGAGGTCCAGAAGAGGGGGACTCACCCGATGGCTTCCGCTTTCCGGGGCGTTGCTAGCTCCGGGGATCACTCCGCCTTCACTGGATGGATGCCTCGCTTGGACACGGCGCGCGCTGCCCGGTTAGGGTCGGGTCCGCGGGGCTCGCGAGCATCGAAAGGGAGGGTAGACCACCATGGGTGAGAAGAACGGGGGCGTCAACACCGGTCTCGCGGTAGCAATCATCGCGGTGATCGTGCTAGCCATTGGCTTCCTCTACTGGCACGGCAGCACACCCAAGCCGGCAGAGGAGACTGCGGGGCAGCCCATGCCGCAGATGATGAGCAACATGCCAGGGAGTGTGCCGGAGGGAAAACCGGCCAACGCGCCGGCGGCCCCTGCGACGCCTTGATGCGCGCCGGCGCGCTGCCCGGGGCTTTTGCGGTTGCGAACTTTGTGGGCGGATCCTCTTGCCGG
>DUUU01000489.1 GCA_012841485.1 Armatimonadota bacterium | reverse complement strand
CGGCAGCCGCCAGAATGCGTCCCCAGTTGGGATCCCGGCCAAAGATGGCCGTCTTCACCAGCGGGGATTCGGCGATGGTGCGCGCGACGGCATCCGCCGCGGCCTCACTCGCGGCGCCCCGGACGGTGACGGTCACCAGGCGCGTGGCCCCTTCGCCATCGCGAGCAATCTCGCGCGCCAGATAGGTGCAGACGTGCTCGACCGCCTCGGCAAGAAGGCGGAGGTTCCCCTCGCGCTTCGGATGCCCGGCAGCGAACGCCGAAGCCGCCGGCGCCGCGCCGTTGGCGAAGAGGAGGAGCGTGTCGTTGGTGCTCGTGTCGCTATCCACCGTCACGCAGTTGAAGGTGCGCCCGGCGATCTCAGAGAGCATCGCCTGCAAGGTGGACGCTTCCACCGCCGCGTCGGTGGTGAGGAAGCCGAGCATCGTCGCCATGTTCGGGGCAATCATGCCGCTCCCTTTGCACATGCCGCCAACGCGCACGCTTCCCTCCGGGAGCTTCACCTCGACCGCGATCTCCTTGGGCCGGGTATCCGTGGTCATGATCGCCAACGCCGCGCCTGGGCCACCCTCCGGGCGCAGTTCCGAAACCGCCGCGGGCAGCGCCGCCTCGATCTTCTCCACCGGAAGCTCGTGCCCGATCACGCCCGTGGAGCAGACGAGCACCTCTTGCGGTGACAGCCCGAGCGCCGCCGCAGCAGCCGCCTGCATCCGCTCCGCGTTCTCGCGATCCCGGGGCGCGCAGCAGTTGGCATTCCCGGCATTGATGATCACGGCCCGCGCCGCGCCGCGCGCCACTACCTGCCGGCTCAGCAGGACCGGCGCCGCCTTCACTTCATTGGTCGTGAACACTCCGGCGACGTTCGCCGGCACGTCCGAAACGAGCAGCGCCAGGTCGGGCTTTCCACTCACTTTCAGACCGCAGCAAACTCCACAGGCGCGATAGCCCCGCGGGGCCGTCACGCCGCCAGCGATCTCTTCCATCAATCGCGCTCCCAAACTCTTCCCAAGGCAGGATAGGGCACGCGCCCTCGCGCTTCGGAACTCCTCCTCCGCGCGCGAGGACAGGCACGCTTTAGGGGTAAAGGGCCGGTAAGTCGAGGCCATGCCGCTCCGGCAAACCGCACATCACATTCATATTCTGGACGGCCTGCCCCGCGGCGCCCCTCATCAGGTTATCGATGGCGGAGACCACGATCACGCGGCGGGTGCGCGGGTCCACGCGCAGGCCAATATGGCACTGGTTGGAGGCCACGACGTACTTCGTCTCGGGCAGCGTACCCTCGGGGAGGACCTGGACAAAGGGAGCATCCGCGTAGAACGCTTCGTACTCCGCCAGGAGGCCGGGCGTGTCGGCTTCGCACGCGAGCGACGCATAGCCGGTCATCAGAATCCCCCGCGTCATCGGCACCAGGTGGGGCGTGAACTGCACCGGGGCGTTCACGCCAGAGAGCCGGGCAAACTCCTGCTCGATCTCCGGCGTGTGCTGGTGCGTCACCAGCCCGTAGGCCCGGAAGTTGTCGT
>DUUU01000044.1 GCA_012841485.1 Armatimonadota bacterium | reverse complement strand
TGCACTGGGGCTACAACTACTGGTATAAGAGCCAGACGCAGCAGCTCATCGATCCCTATACCGTGACCGATGGCCTGGCCTGGCCCGGATGGGCACATGGAGACCCCTTCATGGTCTACCCCGGGAAGGAGGGTCCGGTTGACTCCCTGCGCTGGGAGATCTTCGCCGAGAGCCTCCAGGACTACGCGCTCCTGCAGGCCGTGGGCCTGGATCCGGAGCATCCGCTTCTCTTTGACCTGAAGGATTACGCCGACTTCCCGCGCGAAGCCGCCTGGATCAGCCGCCGGCGCGCCGAATTGCTGGCCCGGCTGGATGCCAATCAGGCGTAGACCGGCATCGCGTGCGTGCTGCCCGCGTCCGGCCAGAGCGGGCTACTCCTCGTCAAGAGGGGTGCCGACGGCGCGGGCAAGGGCAGCGCGCGCCTGCGCGACCGCCATCTCGGCGTTGACGCGCTGGGTACGCGCCGTCAATAGAGCCGCCTGAGCGTCGAGAACGTCGAGGAAGGTGCCCAGGCCGCTGTTGTAGCGTCCGGTTGCCAGGCGCAGGGCCTCTTCCGCATTGGAGATCCCCGCGTCGGCCGTCACCACGCGCTGCTCCGCGGTGCGCAGGTTCAGGTAGGCTTGCGAGACATCCGCGATGACGGTGCGCCGCGCGCCCTCAATCTGCGCCTCGGCGGCGTGAATGCTTGCCTGGGCCTCCTGGACGCGGCCCGCCTTCACCCCGCCATCGAAGGGACTCCACTGCACCTGGATCCCCACGCTCAGGAAGTGATTGAGCGGGGGGGTACTCACCCCGCGCGCCGCCATACCGGCGGTGGCGGCCACGGTGGGCGCGTCGGTGCTCTTGGCTGCATCAAGGGCGTGGAGCGCGGCCGCGCGCGTGGCCTCGGCCTGGCCAAGCTCCGGCCGCTGGGCCATCGCCAGTTGCAGCAGACTCTCCAAATCCTCCGCCGGCGGAACCGGCTCCTCGCTCTCTGCCACTTCAATCGGCGTTCGCGGGTCGATGCCCATCAGCAGCGCCAGGGACACACGCGCCGTTGAGGCGTTGTTGCGGGCGACGGTGAGGTTCAGCGTCGCCTCGGAGACGGCCGTCTCGGCGCGGACGACATCCAGGGGCAGGCCGACGCCCGCTTCCAGCCGGGCCTGCGCCTGGGCCAGGTGCTGCTGCTGGTTGCGCAGGTTCGTCTCGTAAATCCCAACGAGGCGCGTGTTCTGAACATAGGTATAGAACGCCTGCTTCACCTGGAGGACGAGATCGGCCTCGGTGCGCGCCAGAGTCCGCTCTGCCGCGTCTTCCTGTGCCTCCGCCTGGCGCACCAGGTCGCGCGAGTGGCTCCGATCGAAGAGGAGCCGGCGCACGTTGATGGATGCCTGCATCCCGGTGGATGTGGAGACCGATCCGGATGGTCCGCCGCTCCGGGATGAGCCGGAGAGGAACTGGTCGGAGTGGGTGTAGCCCGCGCCGACGGAGAGCGTTGGCTTGAGCGAGGCACGCACCTGGCGCGTGCGCCCCTCCGACTGCGTGATGCTCGCGCGCGCGGCGGCAACGCTGTTGTGCCGGCGCAGGGCGATCCGCGCGGCCTCGGCGGCTGTCAGCGGATGCTCGCGGAGCTCCTCCGGGATCTCGGCTGGCGCGGGGAGCGTGACCGCGGGGGGCAGCGGCGTCTCGCGCGTCTTTGGCGAGATGGGGGGCGTGAGCTGCGCCCAGGCCGTGCCCGACGCGGCGCCAGCGAGGGCCAGCGCCAGCAGGCTCCGTGTCAGGGTGTTGGTCACTATTCGAGTGGACATGGTATTGTCAGGCATCTCTCCAGAAGCGGTTCCTATCAGGCCCCGGCGTCAGGGCGAGCTGTGACTACGGTGGCCTCCGGTTGCGCATGGCCGTTGCCCTCCGCGTGGCTTGCGGCTTTGGCTCGCCGGCGCTTACCCCGGCCTCCCAGGTTGGCCAGGTCATCAAAGAGGGTGTAGACCACGGGCACCACGAGGAGCGTGAGGAGGGTGGAGGTCGTGAGACCCCCGATCACGGCGGTCGCCATGGGCGCCTGCATCTCCATGCCCTGGCCCAGTCCAGTGGCGATTGGCAGCATGCCGAGGATCGACGCGGAGCTCGTCATCAGGATCGGTCGCAAGCGCGTCGGTCCGGCTGTGAGCACGGCGGTGTCGCGATCCATGCCGCGATGCCGCAGGATGTTCGTGTAGTCGATCAGCAGAATGCCGTTCTTGACCACGATTCCCACCAGCATCAGCAGGCCGATGAACGCGGTCAGCCCGAATGACCGACCCGTCAGGAAGAGCGCGAGTGCGACGCCGATTGCTGAGAGTGGCACCGAGGTGAGGATCGTCAGGGGATGCACGAACGATTCGAACTGCGCGGCGAGAAGCATGTAGATGAGCAACACCGCGAGAACCACCGCCAGGCCCATCCCTGCGAACTCCTCTTGCTGGCGCTTCATGCTCGTTCCCCAGTCCCGATAGTAGCCGGTGGGCATCTGCACATCCGCGAGTGCTTTTTCCACATCGGCGCGGATCTCGCTGAGCGGCCGGCCCTGGGGGGTGCCGGAGACGGAGATGTAGCGCCGCCGGTTGAGTCGAGTAATGTCGCTGGGGCCGACCGCGAACTCCGGTTGCGCCACCTGCCCTAGGAGGACATGCTGGCTTCCTTCGCCGGATGCCCCTCCCGATCTCGCGGGCGCGATGGGGATGTTCATCAGGTCATCCACGTTCTTGCGCTTCGACTCGGGCAACTGGACGAGAATGGGATACTGGAAGCCCTCCTCCTGGTAGTAGCTCGCGATAGTGCCGCTGGTTGCCGTCTTCAGGGTGTTGGCAACGTCCGCGAAGGAGACGCCCAGCTGAAGCGCCTTGTCGCGATCCACGCGCCACTGGATCTCCGGGGTGGTCTCCTGCCAGTTCACGTCCAGGTTCTCCAGACCCGGGATCTCGCGCATGCGGTCCATCATGGTCCGGGCCAGGCTGGAGAGGGTGGCCAGATCGTTGCCGAAGATATCGACCCGGATGTTTTGCGAGCCCCCGGTGATGATGCGCGATACCAGGTCGGTCGAGCGGATCTGGATGCGCGCACCCGAGAGCTGAGAGAGCTCTTTCCGCAGGTCGGCGATCACCTCCGCCGAGGAACGCTTGCGATCCGTGCGCAGCTTTACGGTCACCGAGCCCTGGTTGCCTTGGAGCCTGGGGGAGGTGCCGCGCAACGCCATGCCAGTGCCCGCCGAGGAGAGGATCATGTCGACATCCGGGTGCCGCATGATGATCTCTTCCGCTTTGCGCACGACGGCATCGGTCTGATCCAGCGCGGTCCCAACCGGCATGTTGATTCTCACGGTCATATCGCCGCTATCGGTCTCGGGCATCATCTCCGTACCGATGAAGGGCGTAAGCAGCCAAGTGGCCGCTGTCACTGCGCTGGCTATCGCGATCACCCAGAAGCGGTGGCGGATGGACCATTGGAGCGCGCCCCGATAGGTGGTATCCAGCGAATCGAAGAGGCGTCCCGCGGCCGCGAACGCGCGCTCCATGAGCCCTGGCCGGTGGCCGTTGGATAGCTGCCCGCGGTGCGCTTCGCCGCGGATGATGCGAGACGCGAGCATCGGCACCGACATGGTGGCGTCCAGGAGCGAGAGCGAGATCGCGAAGACGACCACCAGCGCGAACTGCGCGAACATCTGGCCGGCTTGCCCCTTGATCAGGAGCAGCGGCAGGAAGACGATGATAACGGTCAGCGTCGAGGCAACGACGGCCGACAGGATCTCCTGCGTGCCGGTGACGGCAGCCTCCTCGGCGCTCTTGCCATCCCTCTCGATGTGCCGGAAGATATTCTCGAGGACGACGACGGCGTCGTCCACGATCAGGCCGACTGCGAGCGCCAGGCCGCCCAGCGACATCGTATTCAGCGTATAACCGCACAAGTAGAGGAGGGCGAACGTGGAGATGACCGAAACCGGGATGGAGAGCGCCACCACCAGCGTGCTGCGCACGTTGCGCAGGAAGAAGAGCAGGATCAAGATGGCGAGGAAGCCGCCGATCATCGCGTGTGTTTTCACGTCAGAGACGGCGTGCTCGATAAAGTGCGAGTGGTCGGCGGCGACATGAAAGCTGAGATCGGGATAGAGCTCGCGCGCTCTCTCCATCCGCTCGAAAACCGCCTTGGCGGTATTCACGGTGTTGGCGCCGCTCTGCTTGGAGACGATGAGGCCGGCGGCAGGCTCCCCATTCAGGCGCGAGTACATGCGCGTCTCCGAGTGGGTATCGGAGACCGTCGCCACGTCTCGGAGGGTGATCAGGCGTCCGTCAAAAGAGCCTATCGGGAGCCGCTCGATCTCCTTCGGATCGGTGAACCATCCCAGACTGCGAATGAGGTATTCGGTGTCGCTTCGCCGGGCGATGCCCGCGGGGAGGTTGGCGTTTTCCTGGACGAGGCGGCTTGTGATTGCCGAGAGAGAGAGGTTGTGCGCGCGCAGGCGCGCCGGATCCACCTCTACCAGGATCACCCGCTCCTCACCACCCGTCACCGCCACCGAAGCGACGCCATCGGCCGCCTCGATGATGGGCGATATCTCGTTGTCCAGGAGGGTGCGCAGCTTCACCTGGTCCGCGATCCCGGTCACTCCAATCGTCAGGATCGGCATCTGCGACGGGTCGAACTTGTAAACCGTCGGGTTTTGCAGCGTCGCGTCGTTGGGGAAGGAGCGTTGGGCGCGCTGCACTTGCTGGAGCACATCCACCGCGGCCTGCCCGATATCCGTGCCCCAGTTGAACTGGATGCGCACGGATGAGTTGCCCTCCGAGGAGGTGGAACTCACCTCATAGACGTTGCTGATCGTGGAGACCGCACGCTCGATCGGTCGGGTGACCTGCGCCTCGATCTCCTCCGGCGCCACGTTGGGCCAGGAGGTGACGACCGAGATGCTGGGGAGCGATACCTCCGGCAGGAGGTCTACCGGCAGGCGCGTGAGGCAGATGGCGCCCAGAAGGACCATCGCCGCGATGCGCATCGTGACGGTCACCGGGCGAGAGACGGAGAATTTTGCGATGTTCATTCCGGCCGCTGCCCTCCGGAGCCAGGGCCCGCGGCAGGCGCCGGGCCTTGATCAGTGCCAGACCGGCGCGGGGCGCCCTGTTCTTCATTGGGGCGCTCGCCTGCGCCTTGCCTTCGCCCCTCACCCGCGGGGCGCACGGCCTGGCCGTCTTTGAGCGGGCGGGCCGTCATCACGACGAGCCTCTCGCCCGGCCGCAATCCCTCGCGGATCTCGATGCCCTGGTTGTCACTCGTCCCGGTCACCACCGGTCGGTGGCGGGCGATGTTTTCCTCATCGACGATGACCACGAAGGGGCCATTCTTCCCAGTCTGCACTGCCTCCTGAGGCACGACGACCGCGTTGGTGATCCGTTCCGTGACGAGCGTGACCCGAGCGAACATGCCCGGCTTCAGCTGGTTATCGCGGTTCTCCAGGGTGATGCGGACTGCGAACTGGCGCGAAACGGGGTCGGCGGCGGCATTGATCTGCGTCACCTTGCCGGTGAAGCTCTGCCCCGGAAGCGCATCAAAGCGGACCGTGGCCGTGTTGCCCTTGCGCACCTGTCGATGCACATCCTCGGGCACCGAGACGGTGACCCAGACCTGTTGCATCGCCTGCACCGCCAGAATCTGCTGGCCGGGGGTGGCAACGGCGCCCGGGTCCAGAGTGCGCGCGGTGACAAAGCCATCGATGGGGGAGGTGATCACCGTGTGAGCGAGCATCGCCTCGGCGTTCTCCAGGGAAGCCTGTGCGGCCTCGACGGAGGCCTGCAACGCCGAAAGGCTTCGCTGGTAGGCCGGCTTGCGCGCCGTGTTGGCGCGGGCGAACTCCAGAGCGGCGCGTGCCTGGGAAACCTGCGCGCGCGCGGCTTGAACGTCGGCGGTGCATCGGGTGCGCGTGATCTCCACGCGCTTCTCCGCGGCTTGTTTCTGGGCGATGGCCGAATCGCGCGCTGCGGTGGCTGCCTTGAGCTGGCCGCGCGCGGCATCGAGCGCCGCTTCCTGGACGCTCACCTGCGTGCGTGCGTTGTCCACATCCTGAGCGGCGATGTAGCCTTGCTGGTAGAGGTCATTGACGCGCTGATAGGCAGCGCGCGCGTTGTCCAGATTGGCCTGAGCGGTTCGGATCGCGGCCTCGGCATTCGCCATCGTGGCCGTTGCGGACTCCACCCGGCCCTGTGCCTCGGTGACGGCGGCCTTGGCCGCGGCGACCTCGGCATCCAGGTGCTGCTCTGCCTGAGTGGCGCGTGCCTGGGCGCTGGCGAGCGCCGCCTCTTGCTGGCGGATATCCGCGGTGACCGAGACCTCTGTCGGTGCCTCATTCTCCGCTGCCTGTGCCAGGCGATGCTTCGCCTCGGCTACCGCCGCTCGCCGCTGCGCGACCTGCGCACGCAGCTCTGAGGGATCGATGCGCACCAACACCTGGCCCTGGTGGACCGGATCGCCCTCTCGGCCCTGGACGTAGGTGATCCGCCCCGTGATCTGGGAAGAGACCTTGACGCTCAAAGGGGCCTCGACATTGCCAACCCCTTCAAACGACCGGATGATATCGCGCACTTGCACCGGGGCCAGCAAGACGACCGCCGCCGTTTGCCGGCGGGCCTGCCGCTGCTCGCTTGCCATGAGGGCCT
>DUUU01000488.1 GCA_012841485.1 Armatimonadota bacterium | reverse complement strand
GTGCCCAATCTCGGAGCCCCACTGTTAGCGAGACGTCTGCTGCGCCAGGCGCTGAATCTCGCCCGATGCGATCTGCTGCTGCAACCTGCCTACGCGGTTCTCGCTGGTGGGGTGGGTCCGCAGGAAGGCGATGCCGCCGTTTCCCGTTTCTGCCCCGAGGCGGCGCAGGAACTCCACCATAGCGCTCGGGTCGATCCCGGCGCGCGTCAGGTAGACCGCGCCATAGGTGTCTGCATCGCGCTCCTGATTGCGGCTGAAGCCCAGCGACTCCAGGTTCGCGGCCAGGATCGCAATGTCGCGCGTGGTGCCCCCGCCCGTCAGGATCTCGATTCCGAGCCCCAGCCAGCTCTGCCGCTGGATCTGCTCCGCCGTATGCCGCCTCGCCACATGCGCGATCTCGTGCGCCAACACCGCCGCCAGGAACTCCTCACGGCCCTGCGCAAACTGCATCAACCCGGAGGTCACATAGACCGGCCCGCCCGGCAGGGCAAAGGCGTTCACCTCCGACATCTCGATCACGCGGAACCGATAGGGGTAATCTGGCGCGCCACTGACGGCTGCCAGCCGTTGCCCGAGTCGCGTCACCGTAGGATTCTCGTAGGTGCGGTACTGGCGCTCGATCTCGGCGGCCGTCTGCTGCCCGAGGCTGATCTCCTGAGAGCGACTGATGCCGGTCAAGCCGCATCCCGGGGCCATCGTCGCCAGGAACAGGCCCAACCCCGCCAGCAGACCACGAATCTGTATTCTGGTCCTCATGCTGCTCCTCCTCTGACCATCCGCTCTTGGGCACTTTACCCCGTGTCCGAGGAAGAGCACACGCTCTGTGATCAAGATCACGCCCCTGGCAGAAGCCCCGCGAGAGGCGAACAGCCGGCAGTCCACTCCCAGACGGTCTGGAGCGAGAGACGCCAGGCGCGGTGGAACGCCTCAGCGGTCCGTCGCATCGGCGGGAAGCAACGCCGGCGCCCCTTCCGCCAAGGGCAGCGTCAGTTGGAACGTGCTCCCCTTCCCTACCACGCTCTCGACGCGCACCTGGCCGCCGTGGGCCTCGCAGACGTGCTTCACGATGGCAAGTCCCAGTCCCGTGCCGCCCAACTCGCGCGAGCGTCCCCGATCCACCCGGTAGAAGCGCTCAAAGATGCGCGAGAGATGCTCCTGGGGGATCCCGATGCCCGTATCCGCCACCTCCAGGCAAGCCCCCTCCTCCGTGCGCCGCAGCCGGATGCGCACCTGGCCGCCCGGATGATTATACTTCACGCCATTGGTGATGAGGTTCGCAATCGCCTGTCGCAGCCCCTCGGGATCCCCGGTCACCACGAGCGGCTCCTCCGTCTCGGCCGTGACCTCAATCTGGTATTCGCGAGCGAGGGGGATCTGCGCTGCCACGGTCTCGCGCACCAATCCATCCAGCGCCACGGGTCGCCACTCCAGACGGCCCGGGCCCGCCTCGATACGCGCAAGGGCAAGCACGTCATCGACCAACTGCGCCAGGCGGTCGGTGGCCTCGACGATGGAACGGAAGAACTCCTCGCGCCGCGCCTTCTGCTTGATGGCCCCGCGTTGTAGGCTCTCTACCATCACCTTGATACTCGTCACCGGGGTACGCAGCTCGTGGCTCACGTTCGTGACGAAATCGCGGCGGACGCGCTCCACGCGGTCGAACTCGGTGAGGTCCTGAAGCACCGCGACGGCACCAGATCCCCGCACGCCGCCCTCAAGCGGCGTGACCAGCACATGGAGCAGGCGCCGGCGGGGCTGGATTGTCTCCAGGCGCCGCATTCGCGTCGCCCCGGCAAGCATCGCCTCGCGAAAGAGACCATCCAGCGAGTGAAGCATGGTCGCCTCGATCACGGTGTATCCCAGCGCGCGCCCCGCGGAGAGCGCCAGCATCTCCGCGGCGGCGGGGTTGAGGCGGCGGATGCGCAGATCGCCATCCACGAGGAGAATGCCATCCGCCATGCGCGCGAAGACCGCCTCCGTCTCTTGCTCGCGCTCTCGTGCCTCGCGTAGCGAGCGCCGAACGTGACGGGAGACAGCCGACAGCCACGCCGCCAGCTGATCCAGGTCATCGATGCCCCCCTTTTCCGGGGGCGCATCTCCCCCGCTGTCCAGGGCGATCCGGCGTGTGGAGATACGCAGGCGGGTGATGGATCGGAGCAGCCCATTCACCAGCGAGAGCGCCATGCCCGCGCCCACCATCAGGCCGACAAGGAGCGCATCGACCACGCCGACCAACGGCACATGCCCGCGCGCCACCAGCACGATCGCGGAGACCGTCACCGGCACCACCGCTGCCATCAGCACTCTCGCTCGAAACCCCATCTGTCGGGCCACCACCCTTCCCCAAGCTCCCGGCCGAACGTTCCTCCGCTGCAATCTGCCTCCCAGTATAGCCCATCCGAGTGGCCACCCGCAAGTCTCCTTCGGGTCACAGAGATAGGCGATGCTCATACCCAGGAAGGCCCTGGGTCATGCGCGGCGAAGGCACGTTCCGACGGCGAGGAGGGCGCTCAACGGATCCGGCGGGGCGCGCACATTCCCATCCGCGTCCGTCGCCTTCATTCGTGGTGTTGTCGGCCTTGACCGCTCCCCACCGGGGTGCTATACTGGAACCCAGACAAGCGGCTGGCAGAAGGTGATCCGGTTGGTGGAGTAGCCATGCGAATCTGCATTCTTGGTGCCGGCTATGCCGGTCTCACCCTGGCTCGGGAGCTCGACCGATGGCTGGGCCCCAACACACCCCATGAGATAC
>DUUU01000487.1 GCA_012841485.1 Armatimonadota bacterium | reverse complement strand
TGCGCTCTCCTGCCGGCTCCTCGTGGAATCCGAGCGAGCCGGGGGATGTGACCGGAGGCGTGCGCGGAGCCTCGGCAGGGATGCGGCGCGGGGCGGCGCCGGTGATGGATGGCGGGGGGATTCCGGCCGTGGTGGGGAGGCGTAGCCCGCCCGGCGCGGGAGGGCGCGCGGCGACGGAAGAGGAGCTCTTGGGAGTGCCTGGAGACGACGCGGTGAGCGGAGACGCGGTGGACTGATCGGAAGGAGCTGGAGGGCCGGCCGTGAGCGGCTCGGCGGCGAGTGGATCCACGCGTACTTCGGTGAGCGGTGGAGCATTCCCCACAGGCAGCCGCGCCACGTCGCCCGGCACCGGGTCTGGCTGGAGTACCAGCGCCTGCTCCGAGCGAGCGGACCGTGACCGGGGCGAGGCCAGGCCGCCGCCTGCACCCTGCCGGTCACGGATGACCAGCGAAACGCCCAGCCCAACGACGATCACCGCCATCACTCCGCCAACCACCTTCAGTGACATCGCTCGCATTGGAGTCCCGTGCCTTTCACCTCCCATTATAGGGTCGAGGTGGGGAAGTGTCAACGTGCTCTTGCCTGGATTCCGAGAGTAGCCAGATCCGGGGGGGCCGCGCTCTCGTGAGGGGTGTCAGTACCGCGGACGAAGGGGACGGACGCGGATAGGGAGCGCGGCCCCCCCAGGGTTGTGCAGTCTCCTTCGGGATTGAGATCGGGCCACCCGCGGGGCGATGGGGGGATGCCCCGGGACTGGATGAGCTCGGAATCCCAAACCCCCCCTGGGTATGGATTTGCCAGGAGCCGCGTTGTGTGCTATAATACTCGTCGCGAAAAGATTCGTTGGCGGCCAGGTACGCCGGCGGCAGCGCGCGGCTCCTTCGGGGGTAGGCTGTCGCCGCATTGTGTTTGCATCGCCTAAGAGGCCCCAAAGTTGCAAGAGGGCATCGGGCGCGAGCATTGGCGAGGGCTAAGAAGATGAAGCAGGGGATCCATCCCAAGTATCAAGAGACGACGGTGAGCTGCGCTTGTGGGAACAGGTTCACCACCCGGTCGACGAACCCGGACATTCACGTTGAGATTTGTTCGGCATGCCACCCGTTCTTCACCGGCACCCAGAAGATCGTCGATACGGAAGGGCGAGTGGAGAAGTTCCTGGCAAAGTATGGAATGCAAGGCGAGAAGAAGCAGTCGTAGCATCCCATCGTCAGGTGTGGACAAGAGGGAAGACCGGCCCCGTCCGAGACGCTCGCGGCGGCTGTCCGTGTTTTCCCTCTTGCCGTTTCTGGCGAGTAAGCCGGGCGAGGCGTGCCCGCAGGCGAGCTATGGCGGCCAGGCAGTGCTTGAGGGCGTGATGATCCGCTCCCCGCAGGCGCTGGCGGTTGCCGTGCGTCGGCTGGACGGGCGGATCGTTCTGAAACGGGAGCCGATTGTGCCGTTGACGAAGCGGCACGCGCTCCTCAACGTGCCCTTCATCCGCGGCGCGTTCGCGCTGGCGGATGCGCTGATCACGGGCATGCGCGCCCTCTCTTTCTCCGCCGACGTGGCCATGGAAGAGGAGAACGAGCGCGCCGCGGCCGCGCAGCAGGATGCCAGCGCCGGAGAGGACGAGCGCCCGACGGGGGAAGCCCCCGTGCCTCCCGCCCCGGGCGAGAACCGGGTGGAGGTGCGCGACGTGGCCGCCGGCAAGGGCATCCCGTGGTGGTCGCTGGCGCTGACGCTGATGGCGAGCCTGGGGATTGTGATCCTCTTCTTCGTCATGCTGCCGGACGTGGTGGCGAACTTGATGCGGGGGCGCCTGCCTTTGGGGGCCGCGTCGAACGTCGTGATCAACCTGGCAGAGGGGCTGCTGCGCGTGGGGCTCTTCATCGCCTACATCGTCGCCATCTCGCGCATGGAGGCGATCCGGCGGGTGTTCCAGTATCACGGCGCGGAACACCAGGTGATCCACGCGTTCGAGAAGGGCGAGGCGGTCTCGCCGGAGACGGCTTCGGCCTATGATACGGCCCATCCGCGATGCGGCACGAGCTTCATCGCGGTTGTGGTCGTGGTGAGCATACTGGCTTTTAGTTTTGTTGATGTGTCTACCTGGTATGTGCGGCAGGCGCTGAAGCTGGCGCTCTTGCCGCTGGTGGGCGGCGTCTCCTACGAGGTGATTCGCCTGGCGGGCGCCGGCAAGCTCACTTTCCTGGTGACTCCGGGAATGTGGCTGCAGCGGTTGACTACCCGCTGGCCCACGGCAGACCAGGTGGAAGTAGCGATTGTCGCCCTGGAGGGCGTTCTGGCGCAGGAAGGAAGGTCGTTGAACCGTGCTGCGGAGGCTACAGGAGATTGAGGAGCGTTATGAGGTGCTGGAACAGCGCCTGGCCGACCCCGCGCTGCTGGGCAACCCCCAGGAGTATCGCGAGGTCGCGAAGCAGCACGCCTCCCTCGCGGAGATCGTTGGCCTTCATCGCGAGAGCGAAGAGGTAGCACGCCAGATCGAGGATGCCCGGGCCTTGCTGGAGGATCCGGAGATGCGCGAGATGGCGCAGGCCGAGCTGGAGACGCTCCGCGCCCAGGCCGCCGATCTGGAGCAGCGAATCCAGATCGCCCTTCTCCCGCGCGATCCGGCGGATGAGAAGAACGTCTTCCTGGAGGTCCGCGCCGGCGAGGGCGGCGAGGAGGCCGCCCTGTGGGCGGCCGACCTGGCGCGCATGTACACCCGCTATGCCGAGCGGCACGGCTGGAAGGTGGAGATGGTCTCCAGCAACCCGACGGGCATCGGCGGCTTCAAGGAGGTCATCCTTCTGCTCAAGGGCCAGGGTGCCTACTCGCGTTTGAAGTTCGAGAGCGGCGGGCACCGCGTGCAGCGCGTGCCTGTCACCGAGTCGCAGGGGCGAATCCACACCTCTTCCGCCACCGTGGCCGTGATGCCGGAAGTGGAGGAGGTGGAGGTGCAGATCGATCCGGCGGATCTGGAGATCGACACCTATCGCTCCTCTTCGGCGGGCGGTCAGAACGTGCAGAAGAACGAGACGGCCGTGCGCATCACCCACAAGCCAACGGGAATCGTCTCGAGCTGCCAGGACGAGCGCTCTCAGCACCAGAACAAAGAGAAGGCGATGAACATGCTGCGCTCTCTCCTCTATACCCGCATGAAGGAGGAGCAGGAGACGCAGCAGCGGCAGGCGCGGCGTAGTCAGGTCGGTTCGGGGGAGCGCGGCGACAAGATTCGCACCTACAACTTCCCGCAGAACCGCGTCACCGATCACCGCCTCGGCGGCGGCGCCGGCACGCTTCATGGCATGGAGCAGGTGCTCGATGGCGATATCGACCGGTTGATCGACCGGCTGGTCGAAACAGACCAGGCAGAGCGGCTCGCGCGCCTTGATGAGTCCGATGGGTCGGAGTCGTGAGCGTGCAGGCCGGACAGCGAGGCGCGGCGGAGCGCACCGTGGCGGAGGCGCTACGCGAGGCCACCGCGGCCCTCGCCGCTGCCGGAATCGAGCGCGGGCGGGTGGAAGCGGAGATCCTCCTCGCGCACGTGCTGCGCGCGCGCCGGCTCGACCTGCTCGCCTCCCCGGAGCGCGTTCTTACCGGTCAGGAGGCTGAGGCGTTTGATCGCCTCGTCGCGCGCCGGGCCACGCGCTACCCGCTGCCCTACCTCACGGGCGAGCGCGAGTTCATGGGTCTCGTCTTTCACGTCAACGAGGATGTTCTCATTCCCCGGCCCGAGACGGAGGTGATGGTCGAGGCGGCCATCGAGGCGCTCCGCGGTTGGGTGGCTGCGGAAGGGGATGGCTCTCGGGACCCGGATTCGGCGGCGCCGGTGGCGATTGATGTCGGCACCGGCTCTGGGTGCATTGCGATCAGTCTGGCGCACTTCGTGCCCCAGGCGCGCGTGCTGGCGACGGATATCTCGCCGGAGGCGTGCGCGGTGGCCCGGCTGAACGCCACGCGGCTGGGAGTGGCCAGTCGCGTGACGATCCATGCAGGAGATCTCCTGGATCCCCTCGAAGAGGTGACCGGCGCCAAGGTGCCACCGGCTCGCCGGGCAGCGGTTGTCTGCGCCAATCTGCCCTACATTCCCGAGGAGAACCTGGGGGATCTCCAGCCGGAGGTGCGCGATTGGGAGCCTGCGATCGCTCTCGGGGGCGGCCCCGGCGGCCTCCATGTGGTGGAACGCTTCCTGGAGCAGGTGGAGAGCCATCTGCGCGCCGGCGGATCTCTCTTCCTGGAGATAGGCCCCGAGGCGGACCAGGCGTCGCGCCTGACCGCCGCCCTGGGAGCGCGCGGCAGGTGGCGCG
>DUUU01000486.1 GCA_012841485.1 Armatimonadota bacterium | reverse complement strand
TCCGGCTGGCGCTGCACCGGGCGGTGGGGGAGCATCAGCATGTGCCCGTGCTCCCTCCCGTGCTGGTGAAAGTCGATGTAGCCGGCCACTTTTCCCGCCAGCAGCCGGTCGCGCACGGCCTGGGACTCGCCCTCGGAGAAGGGGGCAGCGCCGCGCAGCACCTCCGGCTTGATCGCTGCCCGCCATCCGCCATCGCCTGTGAACTCCTCCCACAGGTAGTCGAAGTTGCGGTTCAGGTCGCAGTCGCGACTATTCGTCTGCTTCCTGTGGGCATAGCCCCAGGCGTTGAGCAGCGGGATGATCTCGACGCTATACTCCTCCAGGAGGCGCGAGATCCGCGCGTCTTTCGCCGGGTTCTCCAGGAGCACCTCGGCCAGGCGCAGGAGACCGTAGGCGTTCATCACCTCGCCGCCGTGGAGGACGCCGGTGAAGACGAAGCGCGGCGCGTCCTTCTTGCCCAGCGAGAGCACGAAGATCGGATCGCCGGCGGAGCCTTTGCCGATCTCCGCGAGCGTCACGCGCCCGGCGTGCTGATCCGCCAGGTCGCGCAGCTGCTGCGTGTATTCCTCCACGGTGAGCCGGCGCGGGACGTGGCGCCCGTAGAACGCCTTCGAATCGAGGGCCCGCGCGATGAAGAACCACTTGAGCTTGCTTCCCGGGTCGTAGCCCGCTTTGCCATTTGGCGACTCGAGGTCGAGCGCGACCAGCCGCCGGCCATCCGGCAACTCTTCCTCAAGCAGGATGGGGCCCTGGTCGAGGGTGGAGACTGCCAGAACACGCGCGCCGTCCGGCAGCCCGTCTGCCGGGAGCGAGCGCTGCGTGAACCGATCGCCCTCTTTGCCAAACCAGGGGAGCTCGTGCCCGACCTCCAGCCCCGGCATCCACGGTGCCACCGCCGTGATGCGCATCGCCGGGGGCTTGGCTACCTGGTGCGAGCGCACCTCCAGGCCGCGGAGCGCGGCATAAGCATCGAGCGAGAGGAAGAGCGTCCGCGCCTTGGGGAGAGGCGCGTTGGTCTCCGGAAGCTGGAGCAGGAGGGCGGCATCCGCCTCAGGCGCGGGCTGGCTAGACGCGAGCACCATCCCGGCGCCAAACAGCACGCCCGCCTCTTTCGCGGCGGGGTGATCCGGCGGCGCCACGAGGAGCACGCGCGGTTCAGGCATGGCAATTGGGTGGATCTCGGCGTCTTTCGGCGCCCGGCCCAGCACGAGCCGCGCCGTGCCTTCGGGGTCCACGCGCGCGAAGCCGGTCACCGCGCCTTCCTGGCGAATCTCGACCGGGCCTTCGGGCAGTTTCCCGCCCTTCACCTGGAGCATGCCCTCTTGCTCACCGGAGACGCGCGCGGCTCCGGCCGGCGGATCCGCAAGGAGCGCCGGCGCGCCGCTCCCCCCTAGCAGCATGATGGCTGCCATCAGTCCTGCCCGGTAGGAATGGCGATCGGTCATGGATCCAGCTCCTTTCGCGCAGATAATGCTCGACCCTGATTCGGTCTTCCGTTGCCCACTCTGGGCTCTTCCGCCGGCAAGCGGCGGTCTGCGGGCGCCAGCGACACCTGGCGGCGCTGAAGGCACGCCCTTCCGCCGTCGGTCAGTGCTGGACGCGCTCCAGAATGCGAAGCGCGTTTCCCGAGAGGATCTTTTGCTTCTCGTCATCGGAGAGGTCGGCGCCAAGGACCTTGCCGATCTGCTGAGTCATGCTGAAGAAGTAGCAATCGGAACCGAAGAGGATCTTCTCCGCGCCCGCGCCCGCGGTGAGCCGCTCCACGAGTCCGCGTGGTCCCTGGCTGTAGGCAAGGTCGAGGTAGGCGTTCGTCACCTCGCGCGCCAGGCGGATGCACTCCGCTTCCGCCCCGCCCGTGCCCGAGTGCGCGAAGAGAAAGCTCGCTTCAGGATACTTCGCTGCCAGCTCGCGGATCGCTGCGAAGTCCGAGGCGGAACCCCAGGCGTGGAGCAGCACGGGCATGCGCCGCTCGTTGGCCACGGAGAGAGCGCCCGCATAGACCGGATCCGTATAGGCGAAGCCGTTGCTACTGTGCAGCTTCAGACCCGTGAAGCCGTGAGCAGCACACCACTCCATTTCCGCGCGCGTGTCGTCGTCCACCGGCCAGACCACCGCATAGCCCAGAATCCGCCCCGGAAAGGCGCGCATCGCCGCCAGTACCTCCTCGTTGCCGCGGTGTGTGTGCTGCGACATGCACTGCATGTGCGACACCAGGATCGACCGGACGCCCAGGCGATCCATCACGCGAACCAACCCCTCGGCAGTCAGGTCGGGGATCGCATGAAGATAACGCCCGAAGTGGCCGTGCATATCCACAGTCTCGAGATCCGCCAGCGATTCGCCGCGGCGGGCGCGCTCTAGAAGGGTTTTCATCGCTTCACTCCCGCCCATAGGCGCTCCAGGTTCCCGGCACCAATCAGCGCCCGCGCTTCCTCGGAGATCTCGGCATACATCAGTTGTGTGATCGCCATCATCGGCTCTGCCGCCGGGAAGCCGGTGCCGAAAAGAAGCTGCTCTGGACCCAACCACTCCACCATCTGCTCGATCCCGCGGTGGACGGTCCAGTTGCTTCCGAGAGAGAGGTGCACGTTCCGATAGGTGGCGAGGAGGGGCACCAGCGTGCGCTGTGCGCGATAGCCGACGTTCGCCACGATGATCGGCAGATCCGGGAATCTCGCCGCCACATCGGCCACCTGCCCTAGCGAGACGTGGCGCTCGATGCAGAAGAGCGGCAGCCGCCTCTCCGAGAGCGCGTTCATCAACGGCGTGTAAACAAAGGGGAGCCACTGCCAGTCATCCTGGGCGGGCCAGACCATCGCCGCGCCGGCGCCGCAGCGGATCAGGTGGTCCACCTGGTCGGCCTCCGGCGGCACGTCGCCGCCCGTCGCGGGGAGCACGATCGGGCACGGCACCAGACCATCACACCCCTCACAGGCCTCCAGCAAGAGGTCGTTGGCGAGGATCGCATCCACCGCCATCAGATCCGGTTCGGTGCGAACCAGGGCGCGGTACACCCTCACTTTGGCCATCGCGCGCAGGCAATCATCCGCGGAGACGGTGGTGGGATCGCCCTTGCTTGCCCCGCCGAATCCCGCCTGAACATCGTACAGGGGGATCTCCTCTCCGGGCGCCGCCTGCCGTGCAAACGCCTCCAACGGCGCCGTTTCTGCGTCTGCGGCATACGGCTTCACGCCGCGCATCATGCGTTCTGCCGCCTGAAGGTCGCCCTCGGGGAGCTCGACCAGGCCACGCATTTGGTCTCTAGCAGTCATCACTATCCCTTCACTCTTCAGAGCAGGCCTTCCGCTGGATCGCTATTCCACGGCTTGTCGCCTATCCCCTTGTGTGCGAAAGGAGCGATAGGAAGCGCCGCGCGCATGTGCGCACCGTGGACGCGACAGGTTGCACTCACGCTGTCTCTACTCAAAGAGGGATCTGGTGCCGGCGTGGAGTAAAGAAGGGGCAAGGCGGTGGCATTCCGTGCGATCTGCGCACGCTCGTCTATCGAATGGCGGTATCATAGCGGTTGTGTGGGGCCCCCGGGCCCGGTGAGGATCGAAACACGCGGGAGGGAACATGTCGCGAACAAGAGGTTTCACACTCATTGAATTACTTGTCGTCATAGCGATCATCGCCATTCTGGCGGCGATCCTCTTCCCGGTCTTCGCTCGCGCGCGGGAAAACGCGCGCAAGAGCACGTGCCAGAGCAACCTGAAGCAGATTGGAACCGGCTGGCACATGTACACGCAGGACTACGACGAGATGCACGTGCGCGTCTCTGTCGGCCAGGATCAGCGCCCACTCTGGACAGACGCTCTCGAACCCTACATCAAGAACACAGGGGTCTTGATCTGTCCCAGTGATGCCAACCGCGTCATGAGCGGCCAGTATTCACCGGCGCCGACTGTGAAGTGCGGCTACGGCGCGTATTGCTGGCATTTCGGACAGCCGTCGGCCATCTACCATCACGCGTCCGATACGGTGATCCTGACCGACGCCACCTCTTTCCGAACGCACGTGCCCTCGGTGGTCGCTCAGAACTCTCCGGGCGCGCCCACGGCTTGCCAGCCAAACGGTTCGGTCAACTGGGTCCACGCCCGGCACATGGAGATGGCCAACTTCCTCTTCCTCGACGGCCACGTCAAGGCTTACAAGCCGCAGCAGCTCTATAGCAATCCGATCCACTGGGTCAGGAACTGACCCCTCGCAAGGATGGGGTGGAGTTTCCCCTCCACCCCACCACTCCGCCATGCCCCACGGGCCGGGTTGCCGGGCCGCTTCCATCGGGCGCGGTGATGCCTCTGCTTCGCTCAGCAGGATAGATTCCACGCGGCTCCATGGGAAGCGCGGGAAGGACAGGTGGTTCAGGCGGGTGCGGTTGGGCAGGGTAGCGAGGGCCTGTGGATCAGAGACGGCAGGCGCGACTGGGTGGGCAGGGTCGCGGCGCAAGCGCGCGCCCGGCATCCATTCAGTCGCGCCTTTGGCTTAGGGCATCCAGTAGCCGGTCTGGTCGCCCGGCAGACTGCTTCCGGTGGCGAGGACCGGGCCCAAAACCTTGTCCTTCTCCGAGTGGAACTTCACATGGCCATCGAGATAGCCATAGTTGCCGCCCCCGAGGTGGATGGAGGTCCACCAAGCACGCTGCTGCCAGTTCGTGGAGCCGTCATTGTTGATGAACCAGTTCTCCACGTAGCCCGGAGGCGTGCGGCTGGCATGCCTTTGCCCAATGTCGCCGATACAGATCTTACCGGCGGGGTTGTCGAACACGGCCAGGCTCTTGGGACCTCCCGGAGTGGCACCCATCACTCCGTTGTAGGCATAGGCTGCCTTCATCCTCCCGTTGCTCAGGGTGGTTGGCCCGAAGCTCTGGCTGGGGCAGAAGAGCATCAGGGTGTTCTTCAGGTAGGGCTGGATCGCCTCCAGCCAGAAGTGGCGGTCATTCGCGCTGCTATCATCACGATCCTCCCACACGCTGGGAATAGCGGCGTTTCTCCAGCGGTAGATTGGCAGGCGCTCATCGTAGTCCTGCGCATACTGCAGCACGCCCAGCATGATCTGCTTCAGGTTGCTCTGGCACGTGCTCCTGCGCGCGTTTTCTCGCGCGCGGGCGAAGACCGGGAAGAGGATCGCTGCCAGAATGGCGATGATCGCTATCACAACCAGCAGCTCGATAAGCGTGAAACCGCGCTCCCGCATTCGTGTTCCCATTCAGATCCCTCCTCTCCACTCGACTTCAGACCAGCAGGAGAGAGCTCGTGACCGCGTCGGGCAGAAGCTGCAAGCCGTCCCGCGGGGGACCAGCGCCGATGCATGCGGAACTGGCGCTCACCTTGCGCCCCCGTCTATCAGCGCTCCCTCCACCGTGCTTGTACCTTCCTTCGGGATGACACCCGTTTCCTCCTTCTGTGCCGCGTTCACCAGACTGCGCGCTGCTGCGCGCTCATAGCAGGCCTTGCAGGCGGAAGCTGAACACCTCATTCCCGGCGACGATGAGGTGATCGAGAACCTGAATCTCGACCGCGGAGGCGGCCTGCGCCAACTTGCGGGTAATCGCCTTGTCATCTTCGCTCGGGGTGGGCGTGCCGCCTGGGTGGTTATGCGCGAAGACCATGCTCGCGGCTCCCCGACGCAGCGCCGCCTCGATGATCCGGCGGGGGTAGACGGCCGCGTAGCCGATGCTCCCCTCTTCGACCGTCTCGATGCCGTCGCGCATCAGCCGACCGCCGGAGTCCAGGTAGGCCACCTCGAACACCTCGTGGCGCAGCCGGCTCATGCGCGCCCGCCATAGGCGCGCCATCAGCTCCGGGCTGCCCACGAACTCACGCCCCTCCACGGCCTGGCGCAGGTAGACCTCCGCCAACTCGCGAACCAGGCGGATCATCACAACCACGCTGGCACCTACGCCCGTGATCTCCGCGAGCTCCTCCGGGGGCGCGTCCAGAAGGCCGCGGATGCTGCCAAAACGCTGGAGAAGCGTCTTGGCGAGGGGCTTGACATCACGGCGCGGGATGGCCAGGGTGAGCAGCAGCTCAATCGCCTCATAGTCGGCCAATCCTTCCAGGCCCGACTGCAGGAAGCGCGCGCGCAACCGTTCCCTGTGTCCCACGTAGTGCGGTTGCTCGGTAGTCATCTCGGGGCCTCCGCCATGACCGCTGGCCCGGGGGGCCGGGCCGCTCGCATGCGGGGGATGTTCGACAGGACCGCGTCCCTCTCCTGGCAGCGACTCATCCACTTGGTACGTAGCAGAGGCGCAGCAACCAGTGGGCTGCCTGTTGGTCCGGCCTCCAAGGTTACCCGGCCCGTAGGCGGCGCGCACAGGGCGACTGCGCCTCTCCCGTGTCGTTTTGGATGATAGTCAGGGTGCGGTGTGACCCAGGGGGGTTCGGCTATCGGTTGAGTGTTCCACTACCACTCTTAATGAGGATGTGGGGCATCAGGGGATGCACATTCACTCCACCCGCGGCCCGTGGCAACATCGGCCACGGCGCGCGTTCTCTCCCTCCCGCACCGCATCAAGCGATAGTCATGCGCACTTCCAGATCAGAAGTGGAACCCGAGCTTCACCTGGCCACCGCTGCCGATGGCCCAGTTGGTGGTGTCGTTGCTTCCGGTCTCGAAGCCCGCGCGATACTCAGCGCCCAGGCTGACGTTCTGCCAGGGATAGAACTCCGCGCCCAGAAGAGCGGCCAGCCCGAAGCCCTGGTCGTTATCTACCACCGAGCCACCGGCCACGTCGGTCTCGCGGTCGAACACCGCGTAGGAGATCACTCCACCCGTGTAGAGGCTGAAGCGCTGCGCGGTGACGAAGTGATACTCAAAGCCAGGAGCGATGGCGAAGCCAGTCGTGGTGACGTCGTTCCCCTGGAGATCCGTGGTCTCGTTGCGCCCGAAACCAAGGCCGAGGCGCCACGCCATGTTGTCGCGGAAGAAGTACTTCCCCTCGATGCCAGAGACACCAACGAAGGTGTTGTCGACATTGACCTGGCCCACGTTGAACTCGCCGAGGCCATCGATCGAGAAGTAGATCGCCTTGTCGCCCGCCCGCGTGGGCAGGTCGCTCTGCTGGGCCATCGCGGCGCTGCCGGCCATCGCCAGGAGCGCCACCATCGCTGCGGTTACGAACCTCATTGTATGGTCCCTCCTTCGGCCTGGCTGTCCGGCGCCTGAAGAACCCCCCATTGGGTGCAAGGTGCTGGATCAGCAAGCC
>DUUU01000485.1 GCA_012841485.1 Armatimonadota bacterium | reverse complement strand
TGAGCGGCCTCCTCGTGGAAGCCGGCGCGGAGCAGCCCGCAGAGGATCGCGTAGTTCAGGTTCATCCAGGTAGGCCCGCGCCACATATCCTTGCAGTAGCTGCCTGAATCGAGAGAGACCGAAGGCACCGGGCATGGCGCCCCGAAGGTGCGCGGGTTGCGCAGGTGCCGGCGCAGCGCGTCCGCTTGATCCGCATTCGGGATGCCCGCCAGGAGTGGCAGGAATCCGGTGACCGCCTTCACCTCGCTCTGGCGGCCCTCGAAGTCGCGGTCGAGATAGAAGCCCTCGTCATCCGACCAGAGGAGCGTGTTGACCGCCTCGGTGATGCGGCGCGCGTGTGCTTCGCACTCCGCCTGCAACGCCTCGTTTCCCAACTGCGCGGCGATCTCGCCCAGGCATTGCAGGTCGTGGCTCAGGAAGCTGGCAAAATCCACGGCATCGAGGAGCACGGCGCGGTCAAACCGGGGCGAGTTATCCAGGCCCGATTCGCCGGATCGGCAGAGCGGGTCGCCCGCGATGTGCCATTCGGGGATCCCATTCCCGTTCTTGTCGCGGTTCAGGCGCATCCACTCCAGATAGCGATGCAGGTAGGGCAGGCACTCGGCGGCCCACTCCACGTCTCCGGAGAGGCGGAGGATGCGCAGCGTGGCCCAGGCCAGAACGGGCGGCTGGGTAACCGTGGAGGGGGGAGCTCCCGCCGGCACCATGTGGGGGAGGAATCCGTCTTCGCGCACCTGCTCCAGCATCGCCAGAACGGCGTCTTTCGCCAGATCCATGTCCACATAGGCGATGCCCATCGAGTGGAAAGCAGAGTCCCACAGCCACATGTGCCGGTGCGGCCAGCGGTCGGGCGTTGTCCACCGTCGGCGGATCACGCCGCAGGGGGCTTCGGTGTTCACCTTCATCACCGAGACCGCCTTGCGCAAGAGCCGCTCGCGCTCGGGCGAGAGCCCCTCGGGGATCCGAACCCGGCGCACGAACGCCTCTCGCTGCTCAAACACTGGCGTCAGATCCGCGCCGAGTGCTTGCGTCAGGCGCTCCGCGACATCCGTGGCGCTGGCATCGGATAGGAGCAGCGCCCAGCGCCGGCCTCGCGTGGCGGCGACGAGCTTCATCGGGCCGGCATCCACGCTCAGCGCATCCTCGCCGGCCGAACGTCCGTCCACGGTCATCCGCGTGCCCTCGGGCAGCTCTCCGGCGAGGGTGTGGTGGTCGAGGAAGACGGCGCGGTAGGCTCCACCGGGCGACTCAGCGGTGATCGCGTCGCCCAGGATCGCCTGGAAGCGGAGCGGGGGCATTCCCTCGAAGCCGACTGCGATGGTCGCGGGCAGGCGGACCAGCAGGCCTCCAGGGCGCGCCCCGGTATGCAGCACAAACGGCTTTGCCCAGTCGGTATGTCCGTCTATTCCCGAGAAGGCGAGGAGTTGGCCCGGGCCCCAGATATCCGGCAGATTCATCGCTTCCCCCTGTTTCGACCGGCGAGAGGCCGCCGGCTCGCCGGGGGCTCCTCGCGCGC
>DUUU01000484.1 GCA_012841485.1 Armatimonadota bacterium | reverse complement strand
GCCGAGCTGGGCCTGCCGGCCATCGCGTGTACCGACCATATGGCGCTCCAGAGCCCGCCCCCGGGTCTCGCGCGCCCGGAGGATGCGCCCCCGGGCCGACAGACCACCTGGCACATGGCGTGGCAGGACCTCCCGAACTACATCGCGGAGGTGGAGCGGGCACGCGCGGCCTGTCCCCAGGTCGAGGTACTCGTCGCCCTTGAGTTTGACTACTGGCCGGGCGTCGAGCCTGTGATCGAGGAGCTCTCGCGCATGTACCCCTGGGACCTCCGGTTGGGCAGCGTCCACTACGTGGGCGATTTTGGGATCGATTCGGACGACGAGATCCCCCGGTGGGAGCGCAGCGATCCGGACGCCATCTGGGAAGCCTACTTCGCACGGCTGACCGAGGCGGCCAGCAGCGGCCTGTTCGATCTCATCGGTCACGCGGATCTGGTGAAGAAGTTTGGCTTCTTGCCCCGGCGAGATCCGGGCCCGTGGTATGAGGCGTTTCTGAGCGCCGCCGCGGCGAGCGGCGTGGCAATCGAGCTGAACACCGCGGGGCTGCGCAAGCCGTGCGCGGAGATCTACCCCGGGTTGATGCTCCTGCGCGCGGCGAGGGCCCACGGCGTGCCGGTCGCCTTTGGGAGCGATGCGCACCAGGCCAGCCAGGTGGCTGCTGGCTTCGATGCCGCGGTGGCCCTGGCGCGGTCGGCAGGCTACGAGGAGTACGTTCGCTTCCGGCCCGGTCGGCAGCGTGAGGTGTGCCCCCTTCCTGACGTGCTATAGTTTCGCGCGGATCTGGGTAAGATCGTTTTGGATCCGCCCCGGCGACGAACCCCGCGCAGTTCTTGTCGCCGGTCGTTCCACCGATCGACTCAGCCAGGAAGGATGAGCACATGCGCCCAATACGTACCTTTACCGTGGTGCCGTCCCTGCCCGCAGGTCTTTCACGCTTGAGGGATCTCGCCTATAACCTATGGTGGTCCTGGGACCACGAAGCCGTGGATCTCTTCCGCCGGCTGGATGAGGACCTCTGGGAGAGCACGGGCCATGATGTGGTGAAGATGCTCGGGAGCATCTCACAGGAGCGCCTGGAGACCGCCGCCGCCGATCATGGTTT
Source organism: Armatimonadota bacterium (assembly GCA_012841485.1). The sequence goes on along the minus strand of DUUU01000484.1, from coordinate 17,733 downwards.
CTTGGCGCATATGAACCGGGTCCTCTGTCGCCTGGATCACTACCTGAAGGCGGGCGATACCTGGTATGAGACGATCAGCGGCACGGCGCCCGGCGCGACCGGCTGCCAGTTCCCCCACTGCGTGGCCTACTTTTCCATGGAGTTTGGGATCAGCGAGTGTCTGCCCAACTACTCGGGTGGTCTGGGGATGCTCTCCGGGGACCATCTCAAATCGGCGAGCGATCTGGGCCTTCCACTCGTGGGCGTTGGTTTGCTCTACCAGGAGGGCTATTTCCGGCAATACCTCAATCTCGATGGCTGGCAGAACGAGCGCTATCCTCACAATGACTTCTACAACATGCCGATTTCCCTCGCGCGGGGCAAGGATGGAGCCCCCATCACCATCTCCGTGGTCTTTCCTGGCCGATTGGTCAAGGCGCAGGTGTGGCGCGTGCAGGTAGGGCGCGTGCCTCTCTTCCTGCTAGACACGAACCTGCCGGAGAACTCGCGCGAGGATCAGGATGTCACCGACCGTCTCTACGGGGGCGGGACGGATGTGCGCATCCGGCAGGAGATCCTGCTTGGGATCGGGGGGATGCAGGCGCTCCGCGCTCTTGGCCTGACGCCTGTCGTCTGCCACATGAACGAGGGCCACGCCGCGTTCCTGGGCCTGGAGCGGATCCGCCTCTTGCGCCACGAGCACGGGCTCTCCTTCAACGAGGCGCGCGAGGTGGCCGCCGCCGGGCACGTCTTTACCACGCATACGCCTGTGCCCGCGGGCATCGATCGCTTCCCGCCGGACATGGTCCATAGCTACTTCGAGCATGACTACGAGCAGCTGGGCCTCACTCGTCGGGAGTTCATGGGGCTGGGCCGCGTGAACCCGGCGGATGAGGGCGAGGCCTTCTGTATGGCCGTTCTCGCCCTCCGTCTCTCCTCGGCCGCCAATGGCGTGAGCAAACTGCACGGCCAGGTATCTCGGAAGATGTGGGCCGGCATGTGGCCCGGGATCCCCGCCGATGATGCGCCCATCACCTCGGTGACGAACGGCGTGCACCTCCAGTCGTGGGTGTCGCGCGATCTGGCCAGTCTCTACGATCGCTACCTTGGCCCGGGTTGGCGGGAAAACCCAGGCGACGAGCGCATCTGGGCGGAGGTTCAGGATATCCCGGCGGAGGAGCTGTGGCGCACGCACGAGCGCCGGCGCGAGCGCCTGGTGGCGTTCGCGCGGAGCCGGCTGCGCCAGCAGCTGATCCAGCGCGGCGCCTCCCAGCAGGAGATCGCGGCCGCCGCGGAGGCGCTCCACCCGGAGGCGCTCACCATCGGGTTTGCCCGCCGTTTCGCCACCTATAAACGCGCGTCGCTTCTCTTCCGCGACTGCGAGCGCCTGGCGCGCATGGTGAGCGATCGCGAGCGCCCGGTGCAGTTCCTCTTTGCCGGTAAGGCTCACCCGGATGATCATCCGGGCAAGGACCTGATTCGCGAGTTGGTTCACCATATCCAGGAGCCCCACTTCCGGCCGTACATGGTCTTCCTGGAGGACTACGACATTATCGTGGCCCGCTACCTCATCTCGGGGTGTGATGTCTGGCTGAACACGCCGCTGCGCCCGCGCGAGGCGAGCGGCACCAGCGGCATGAAGGCGGCCGCGAATGGGGTCCTCAACTGCTCGACGCTGGATGGGTGGTGGTGCGAGGCCTATGATCTCAGCACCGAGGTGGGATGGGCCATCGGACGTGGCGAGGAGTATAGCGACGACCGCTACCAGGATGAGGTGGAAGCGCGCGCGCTCTACAACATCCTGGAGAAGGAGATCGTGCCGCTCTTCTATGAGCGCGGCCCAGACAACCTGCCACGGGGGTGGATCAGCCGGATGAAGGCCAGCATCAGCCAGATCGCTCCGGTCTTCAACACTCACCGCATGGTGAGCGAGTACGCCACGGAGCTCTACTTCCCGGCCGCCCGGCGCGCGACGAGCCTGGCGGACGATGGTTTCGCCCGCGCGAAGAGGCTTGCCGCCTGGAAGGACCGCGTGCGTGCCGCCTGGAGTGATGTGCGCGTCCTCGACATTGCGGCGCCAGACGGCGAGCAGCTTCCCGTCGGGCGCGATCTGAAGGTGAAGGCGAAGGTTCACCTCGGCCGGCTTGCCGCCGAGGATGTGTGCGTGGAGCTCTATCAGGGCCGGGTGAACGAGCACATGGAGATCTCCGATCCCGAGGCGATCCGGATGGAGTACACCGGGGAAACGACCGGATCCGGGGTGTTCGAGTTTGCCGGTGCCATTCCGTGCCGCTCCAGCGGCCACCATGGCTTTGCCGTGCGCGTCGTGCCGAGCCATCCGGATCTGGCCAACCCCTTCGAGCTAGGGTTGATCGCCTGGTCCTAGCCGGCCGCGCCTCCCGGAGGCGGGCGAGAGTATACGTGCTCCAGGCTGGTGGCCAGCCGGCCACCAGCCTGGAGAAGCAGGCGAGTAGAAGCCGGGGGCGACTTCCCCCGCGCCATCGGCCCCGAGCTCGCATCAGTGATGCGGGGTGGCCAGGCAGGGCGCTTCAGGCTTGAGCCGCGAGCCGGGCATCGATCTCGGCGAGGGTGAAGCGCACGCTACACACAATCGGCGGCTCTTGCTCCTCATCATGATAGTAAGTGGTTGCGACCAGGGTGCTATCCGGGAGCACCTCCAGGCCCGCATACCCGCAATCCGCTCTCTTGGTGTTATCCAGGAGGCGGATGCGGCACTGGCCTTCCCGACCTGTCACCAGGTCGTCGTAGGTGCCCACCCATGCCACAAAGTCCCCCCATGTCGGGGTCTCGTGCGCCATGTCGCGAAAGACGACGACCAGGCGGCCATCAGGCGCGTAGCGGGCGACATGCCGGTCGCCCGTGAGGCTGCCCGGCAGCTCTACCGGCTTCGACCAGCTCTCGCCTTCGTCCTCGCTGAAGATGATCATCGCGTTGTGCTTCCGGCTGTTTTCACGCAAGAGGAGGGCGATCTGCCTTCCATCGGGCGAGCGAACAGCGCCTGGCTCGCACAGGTGCGCGCTTGGGTGGGTGGTCACGACCTCCGGCGCGCTCCAGGTCAGCCCGCCATCGCGAGATAATGTCTTGTAAACGTGAAACGCCCCTGGCTGGCCGGTGCCGCCAAGGTATCGCCCGTCGTCGTGGAAGAGCGCCATCCAGGCACCGCTCTTGAGGCGGATCACATCGCCCATGGCGACGATCCCCCCGAAGTCGCCGATGGGGCGCAAGGGGGTCCAGGTGGTCCCCTCATCCTCGGAGACCGCCATGCGAATCGGGTAGAGGCCCGAGAAGAGGATGAGGCGCTCGTGGCCACTGGCGTCGCAGACTCGGTGCAGGGTGGGCGTCTCGAGCGAGGTGGCCCAGTTCTCGGGCACGGGGAGACGCTCGCTCCAGGTGCGCCCTCCATCGGTGCTGCGCTTGAGCACGATGGCTCCGCGGCCATGCCCCTTCGGGTAGGCCGTCAGGATCGTTCTTCCATCACGGAGGAGCACCGTGCTGGGATGCCCCAGGTACTGCCCCGGCTCTCGGTCTACCACTACCTGGCGCTGCTTTTCGTTGGCCAGATCCACAAGGGGGATGGAGTAGCCGCGCGGCGGCGCGGGAGCAGGGCGATTGCTGGCATCGTTCATGGTCAATCTCCCTCCAGCCGGACGGGGCGTGATGCCCGGTCCGGCCCGGGGCCGGCGGCGTTCCTCACCCCCCGACCCGGCGGTACCACGGATAGGGGACGAACACGGATGGAGAGGGCCGCGCCACGGGTTGCACGACGCCCGCGCGGTGCTTTAGCGCCGCGCGATGCGCGCAGGGGAGCTGCACGCCTGGGCGCGGAGTTGACCTCCGCGCGATGCGTGTGAAGCGTGATGCCCGGCCTCCACGGGCGTGGTGACCTCCACCGCGTGCCCGGTCTTCCCCTGTTTTCTCGCGCTACTTGACCTGACCTGCCAGCACCTCGGAGGCCTTCGCCAGGGCGCTCTCCACTTTCGACGGATCCTTGCCGCCGGCCTGTGCGAAATCGGGCCGTCCGCCGCCGCCGCCGCCGGCCACCTTCGCGACCTCGCGGACCAGGTTGCCTGCGTGCGCGCCCCTCTTCACCAGGTCGGGCGTCACCTTGGCAACGAAGATCACGGTGTTGTTGGAGACGCCGGCCAGCACGATCACGCCGGAGCGCAGCTTCTCGGCGAGGGTATCCGCCATCCGAGTGAGCGCGTCGCGGTCCGCTTCTCCCGCGGGGGTGGCGAGCAGCTTCACGCCGTTCACTTCGACCGCCTGGGCCAGGAGCGCCTTGGCCTGAGAGCCGGCCTGCTGCTGCTGCAGTTCTTGCAGGCGGCGCTCCAGCTCGCGGATCTGATCCGCCTGGGCGGCAATCCGCGCTGGCACCTCGGCCGGGCGCGTGTTCAACGCCTGCGCGGCATCGCGCATCAGAGCTTCCTGGGCTTCCAGATGCTCGATGACGCCATGGCCGGTCACCGCCTCGATACGGCGGAGTCCAGAGCCGACGCTGCTCTCGCTCAGGATGCGGAAGAGGCCGATCTGCCCGGTGCGTTCCACGTGGGTGCCGCCGCATAGCTCCATGGAGAAGTCGCCCATGCGCACCACGCGCACCTTCTCGCCATACTTCTCCCCGAAGAGGGCCATCGCGCCCATCTGCTGTGCCTCGGCGATATCGACCACCAGGGTGCTCACCGGCTGGTCGGCCATGGCGCGTTCGTTCACCATTCGCTCCACCTCGCGCAGCTCCTCAAGCGTGACCGCCTGGTAGTGCGAGAAGTCGAAGCGCATCCGGTCCGGGGCGACCATGGAGCCCTTCTGCTCGACGTGCGTGCCGAGCACCTGGCGCAGGGCCGCGTGCAGCAGGTGCGTGGCGCTGTGGTTGCGCCGGATCGCCTGGCGCCGGCTCCCCTCGACCACGGCTGTCACCGAGTCGCCCTTGCGCACGACGCCGGCAACGACCACGCCCTGATGCACGAACAGGTCGCCCTTCTTGATCGTGTCGCGCACTTCGATGCGGCCGTCTGGCGCGCGCAGCTCGCCGGTATCGCCAATCTGTCCGCCGGACTCGGCGTAGAAGGGGGTGCGATCCAGGAGGATCTGGACCTCCCGGCCCTCGCTCGCTTCATCCAGCGCCTTCTCGCCGAAGACGAGGCCGAGCACCTGGGCGCCTGCCTCGGTGACGGTGTAGCCAAGAAACTCGGTGGCAGGCAGCGTGCGTATCATCTCGCCCAGGGCGCCCTTCTCGGTGACGAAGATATCGCCCTGCATCTTGGCGTGCTCTCGCGCCCGGCGCTTCTCCTCTTCCATCGAGCGGGCAAAGCCCTCCTGGTCGATGGTAAAGCCGCGCTCCGCGGCGATCTCCTCAGTCAGCTCCAGCGGGAAGCCAAAGGTGCCGTAGAGCAAGAACGCCACCTCACCTGGGATGACTGTGCCCTCGGCGCTGGCCAGGTACTCCTCGAGGCGCTGCATCCCCTGGGCGAGCGTGCGCCGGAAGTTCTCTTCCTCGGTTTGCAGCACGCGCCCGATGTAGGTCTCCTTGCCTGGCAGATCGGGATAGGCGCCCTGGAAGAGGGAGACTACCAGGGGCACCATCGTGTGCAGGAACGGCTCCTTCAGGCCGAGGAGGTCGCCGCGCAAGGTGGCCCGGCGTACCAGCCGCCGCAGGATATAGCCGCGCCCGGTGTTCCCCGGATTGATGCCATCACCCACCAGGAAGACCGCGGCGCGCAGGTGGTCCGCGATGACGCGCATAAAGACACCGGTGCGCGCCTCCTCGCCGTAGCGGATGCCTGTCATCTCCTCGACGCGGGCAATGAGGGGTCGGAAAACGTCGATCTCAAAGTTGGTCGTGGTGCCCTGGAGAATGGAGGCGGCGCGCTCGAGGCCGAGGCCCGTATCGATATTCTTCTGGGGCAGGGGATCGAGGACGCCTCCGTCCTTGCGGTCGAAAACCTGAAAGACGAGGTTCCAGTATTCGAGCCAGCGGTCGCAATCACAACCGGGCCGGCAATCCGGCTTGCCGCAGCCGCGCTCTTCTCCCAGGTCATAGTAGAGCTCGGAACAGGGGCCGCAGGGGCCGTTCGGGCCGAGGCTGGGGGCATCGGCCGGCCAGAAGTTGTCATGCTCGCCAAGGCGGCCCACGCGGTGCGGTGGCAGGCCCACGTCCTTCGTCCACGCTTCGTAGGCTTCCTCGTCATCCAGGTAGATGGTTACCCAGATCCGCTCCGGGTCCAGCTTCAGCCACTCGGTGCTAAACTCCCACGCCCAGAGGATCGCCTCGCGCTTGAAGTAATCGCCAAAGCTAAAGTTGCCCAGCATCTCGAAGAAGGTGTGGTGCCGGGGCGTGCGCCCGACATTATCGACGTCGCCGACGCGCACGCACTTCTGGCAGGTGACGACGCGCCGGGAGGGGGGCGTCTCCGTGCCGGTAAAGTAGGATTTGAAGGGGTTCATCCCCGCGCCGGTCAACAGCAGGGTAGGATCATCAGGAATGAGCGACGCGCTTGGCAAGCGCAGGTGTCCCTTCGTCTCAAAGAAGCGAAGGTACAGCTCGCGGATCTCGTCAGTTGTCATGGAACGCATGGGTTATTGGCCTCGCTATACTCGTAAAATCGCTAGGAGAATCTTACACGATGCGGGGTGTATCGTCAAGGCGAGAGCGCGCTTTCGGGGGCAAGATCCGCCTTGACAAGGCCCACTCGTTCAGGTATAATCAAGCCTAGCGATTATCGCCATATTGGTTAAGAGCGAGATTGGATGCACTTCGACCTCGTCTCGGCCAGCAGAGGGGGGGATGCGAGATGGCGCAAGTGACCGTGAAGCCGAACGAGTCGCTCGATAGCGCCCTGCGGCGGTTCAAGAAGCAGATCCAGGAGGCTGGAGTGCTGAAGGAAGCGCGGCGGCATGAGCACTACGAGAAGCCCAGCGAGCGCCGCCGCCGTGCCGAGGCTGCCCGCCGGCGCAAGATCAAGGCTGCCGAAGAAGCTTCCCGCTGAAGCTGGCGGCGACGATAATCATCTGTAAGAGTCGTTCCTGGTCACATCCAGAGAGTCGCCGCCCCGGCCTTTCCGGGGCGTGCGCGTCTATGGGAGACCCCAGGGTCCGGATGCCGAGGCTCAAGGTAGAGAGGGGGAATCCTCCTGCCTTGGGCTTTCAGGTGAGGACTGTGGAGGGTGGCTGGACGACCTGACGGCATCACCCACCCGTGCTGACTCTGATCCTTTCCTGGAGTACTGCCAGGCCATCCCCATCCCGAGCGGAACGGCCTGCCGGCAACGGCGTGTCCTGAGTCAGTGTTTCGTGACTCATCCAGCATTCATAAGGAGGCCATTCCAGGGGTCACGGGTAGGAGGCCATTGCCACGTTGAGATCTGCCAAGAGCAGTGGGAGCAGAGGCCACGGCAGGCGCGAAAAGAGCCTGGCGCGCAGTTTGCGTGGCTGGCTGCGCATGGTGGAGACGCACCGCCTCACGCTTGGCCTCTTTACCGCGGTTGTGCTGACCGCGATCACGGCCCTCCATCTGGTGCCGGATAAGGTCTCGCTCGAGATTGGCGAGATCAGCACGAAGGAGGTGCGCGCGCCCCGCGCGGCGCGGTACGTCGATACCGCGGCCACCGAGCGCCTCCGCCGCCAGTTCATCGCCACGGTCGCCCCCCAGTACGAGGTGGACGCCTATGCCACGGCCACTGCCGAGGCAGCGATCAACCACGCCTTCTCTCGCCTGGAGACCGTGCGTACGCAGGTGGCCGGGCAGCCACTGGCCGAGCGCATGCATCGAGTCCGCGCGCAGCTGGTGGATGAACTCGGCGTGCCGCTCACCGAGGAGAGCACCGAGGCCGCACTCACCGTCGATAAGCAGACGCTGGACCTCCTGCGCGGTCGAGCCCGCCACCTGGTACTCTCCACGATGCAGCACCCCGAAGGGATCCGCGAGGGCACGGAGGACCTGCGCCGGGCCGCAGATTCCATCGCCGATGCGGCGGCCGAGCTCGCTCTTCCAGCTCCTCAGCGCGACCTGGTGCGCGCCATCGCCCAGCACGCGCTTCGCCCCACGCTCGCCTTCAGCGCCGAGAAGACCGAGCGCGCCCGCAGGCAGGTCTCCGCCGTGGTGAAGCCGGTGATCGCGGAGATTCTGCCCGGCGAGCCGGTGATCCATAAGGGGGAGACGGTCACCCAGGCGCACCTCGATAAGTTCACGGCCCTCGGCTTGCGCCAGCCCCGCCTCGATTGGCGCGGGGGGATCTACCTGGCGTTGCTCATGACCGGCATCGTCGGGCTGATCGGGGCGTATCTCTATCGCTACTACCGGCCGATCTACAATGACCGGCGGCTTCTCTGGCTGTTGTCGCTGGTGGTCGTCGGCAGCCTCACCGCCTTCAAGGTGGCCGGCAGTGCGCTCGGGATCAAGCTAGATACCACTCAGTACGGCTACTTCGGCGTCCTGTGCATCAGCACCGCCTCGATGCTGATCAGCGTCCTGTTGCGCCCGGCGCTCGCCGTGGTGGTCGCCGCGCTGTTCAGCCTGCACGTCGGCATCATGGCCAGTTTCGATCTGCGCTTTGCGGGCGTGGCGCTGATTAGCAGTCTGGTCGGCATCCACGGCTTCTCGCGAATCCGGGACCGGGGAGATCTGGTACGCACTTTGCTGGCGCTCTGCCTGGCGAACTCGCTCGCGATCTGGGTGCTGGGCAGCATAGGCGGAGACACGCTGCAGAACCTGATCACTGGTGTCGCATGGGGGATTGGCTCGAGCGTGCTCTCTTGCCTGGTGACGTGGCTGGGCGTGGCGCTTCTGGAGCGCCCCTTTGGGATCACGACGCATATTGGACTGTTGGAGTTATCGGATATGAACCGGCCGATGCTGCGCAGGCTCTTGCAGGAAGCGCCGGGAACCTATATCCATAGTTTGAACGTAGGGCAGTTGGCGGAGGCGGCCGCGGAGGCAATCGGTGCCGACGCGCTGTTGGCGCGGGTGGGCGCCTATTACCACGACATCGGGAAGGTGATGCGGCCCTACTGCTTCGTCGAGAACCAGACGGTGGAAAATATCCATAACCGGCTGAACCCGACGTTGAGCACCCTGGTGGTGACGAGCCACATCAAGGATGGCGTGGAGCTGGCGCGGGAGTACCGGCTGCCAGGGGTGATCGAGGAGATGATCCGCTCGCACCACGGCACCGGCCTGGTGAAGTACTTCTACCACCAGGCGATGCTGGCGAGCGAAGGCGATCATCCGGTGCCCGAGGAGCAGTTTCGCTATGAGGGCCCCCGACCGCGCAGCAAAGAGGCCGGGATCATCATGCTGGCAGACTCGGTGGAGGGGGCCGTGCGCTCGTCGCTGGTGGAGCGGCCAGACCCGGCGCGCATCCAGGCAATTGTGACGCGGATCATCAAGGATAAGACTGGGGATGGCCAGCTGGATGAGTGCGACCTGACGTTTCGCGACCTTTCGAAGATCGGCGCGACGTTTACGCGCATTCTCCAGGGCATGTTCCACTCGCGGATCAAATACCCGGAACCGCTGACGCCGGAAGGGCAGAAACTGAATGCCATCGATAACGGTCATGGTTCGCCGGCAGAACATCCCGCGATCCCCCTTGACGAAGTCGGAGATCGAGCGGATCGCCGGGAAGCTGCTGGATCGTGAGAACCTGCCGCGGGAGATAGAGATTTCCGTTCTCTTTACCGATAATGAAGGTATACGGCTGCTAAACCGTGAATACCGGGGAATAGACACTCCTACCGACGTGCTCTCCTTTCCGCTTAGTACGCCCGAGGAGCTGGCACAGGCGCCGGAAGGGACAGAGGTGCTGCTGGGCGATGTGGTCATCTCGCTAGAGACCGCTCGCGAGCAGGCACGCCAACAGAGGCACTCCATCAAACGGGAGTCGGCTTTGCTCCTGACTCACGGACTCTTGCACCTGCTGGGGTATGACCATGGGAGCGAGGAGGAGCGGGAGCGAATGCGCCAGATGGAGGGGGAGATCGTGGCCGGAGCCGCATACTTGGATCGCGCGCCATGAAGAGCCGCACGTTGCTCGATAGTTTCCGGTTCGCCGTCGAGGGAGTGCTGCATGTGTTCCGCACGCAGCGGCACATGCGCTTCCACTTCTTCATGATGGTGCTGGTGCTTGTCCTGGCGAAGATCTACCGGTTGAACCGCACGGAGCTGCTGGTACTCTTCTTCAGCGTCTGCTTCGTGCTGATCACCGAGATGTTCAACACCGCAGTGGAGGCGGTGACCGACATGATTACCGAGGCGTACCATCCGCTGGCTAAGCAGGCCAAGGACGTGAGCGCCGGCGCGGTGCTCATCGCCTCGATTAACGCCGTGGTCGTGGGGTTTGTGCTCTTCCTCGATGACGCTCGGATTCGGCAGGTGCTCGCAGGGGCCTACGAGTCCTCGCCGATGCCGGTCGCGTATATCGCCGTCATCGAGGTGGTCATGCTGTTGGCCGTCCTGGTTGTGCTCCGGGTCATGGGTTACAACCCCACCGATTCACGCAGTCCCATCAATGGCCACGCTGCTCTCGCGTTCTCGTTGGCGACGCTCATCGTTCTGGTGGCGCAGCAAGAGGTTGCCGTGGGAGTCTTTGCGCTGCTTCTGGCAGCGCTGGTGGTACAGAGCCGCCTTGAGAGAGGCTTGGAGGGCTTCCGGGCGGTCTTCACCGGGGCGCTTCTTGGAATTTCCCTTCCGGTGATATTGATGCGGCTGCTGCCATAGGAAAGGAGAGCGTTTGGGTTCGACCGAACCCCCCGGGAAACGCATAGCGATGTCGCCTGCGCGGGCGACTCCCGACGGGGTACAGTCTCAAGATAGCCGTTTATCCTCGCGCCATGGGAAAACGGATGAGAAGGCAGCAGTGGGAGGGCTCTGGCTCTTCCTTGGCCCAATGCTGGCGGTAGGGGCGATGCTGGCCGCAGGCTACTGCATCGCGGCGCCAGGGACCGCCGGCCCTGTGCCGGCACGGCCCCCGCGTCCCTTCCCCTGGGATATTGTCATCGCCATCACGGCGATGATCCTCTTCGTCGCCTTCCTGGCGGCCGCCGAGACGGCTCTCGGCAGCATGCGCAAGACGCGGTTGCGCCAGCTCACCGAGGAGGGTGTGCGCGCGGCTCAGCCGGCGCAGCGCCTTCTGGAGGAGCCGGCGCGCTTTGTGGCGACCGTGCAGATCGGCATCACGCTGGCCAGCATGTTTGCCGCCGCGATTGCCGCGCGCGCGCCCATGGAGCGCCTGGCAAGCTGGTTGGGCCGTCTGGCTCGCGAGCAGGGCGCCGACTGGCTTGTCGCCTATACCTTCGAGGCCAGCTTCGTCATCACCATCCTGATCGTTGGCTTCGTGGAGCTCCTCCTCGGCGAGTTGATCCCCAAACAGCTCGCTCACCGCAACCCCGAGCCGATCGCGCTCCGCGTCGCCGGCCCCATCGAGGCGATGGCCGCCATTGCCGCTCCGGTGGTCTGGGTGCTCACCCGGTTGAGCAGCGCCGTCGCTCGCCTCTTCTCGGGCCCCGAAGAAGTCGCGGCCCACATGACGGAGGAGGAGATCAAGACGATCGTCGAGGAGAGCGAGAAGGAGGGCGTCCTCGAAGAGCAGGAGACGGAGATGATCCACTCCGTGCTCGAGTTCACAGACATTGTCGTGCGCGAGGTGATGGTGCCCCGCATCGACATGGTGGTCGTCGAGGTGACGCGAAGCATCGATGACCTCCTCGTCGCGGTCCTGGAGTCGGGGCACACGCGCATTCCAATCTACGAAGAGACGGTCGATAACATCGTCGGTATCGTGCATGCCAAGGACCTCTTGCGCGTCGTGCGCCAGAGCGCTCCGGATACCGACATTCGTTCCGCCAACGTGATGCGCTCGGTCTACTATGTGCCCGAGAACATGAAAGTGGATGATCTCCTGACGGAGTTCCAGCGCACGAAGCACCAGCTCGCCGTCGTCGTGGATGAGTATGGCGGCACGGCCGGCCTGGTGACGCTGGAGGATCTCCTGGAGGAGATCGTCGGGCCGATCACCGACGAGTACGACGTGGAGAACGAGCCGACGCTCTCCCTGGTCGATGAGAACGTCGCCCTAGTGGATGCGCGTATGTCGGTCGATGACGTGAACAAGGAGCTGGGGATCCACCTTCCCGAGGAGGAGAGCGAAACCCTGGGCGGCTTCGTCTTTGGCATCCTGGGCAAGATTCCCACCGTCGGCGAAGTGGTCGAGCACGATGACCTCCTGATCGAGGTCGTTGAGGCGGATAGCCGGCGCGTCACTCGCGTGAAGATCACCCGCCTGGTAAAGCCAGCGGAATCGGATCCTGCCGACGAATCATCAGACGCTCGCTAGAGATCGATCTGCCCCGGGGGCGTTCGCGACGCTCCCGGGGCAGCACCCACTCTTGCCCTGATAGGGAATCCGGTCTGGGCACAGAGACGCCCGGCTCCAATGCCCGGACCTCTCCGGCCTCTTCTATCATCGCCCCAGGCGCCTGCGCCTCGCCATCCGTGTTCGTCTCCTTCATCCGTGGTATCGATGTGCGCGAGGCGCCTGATTGCCTAACCCCCGCCCCTTCCCTACCCTCCGGCCCCGCGCCGGCCCCAGGGAAGGGGAGCTACCGCGCGACGGTCGTGGGGAACGCGATAGCGGGACGAACGTTCGGTAGGGGCGAGCCCGTGGTGTTCGCCCTGTTTCCGGTCGCCGTCGCCCGCGGTTTGGTAGCGGTGGCCTGGGATGGGTAGGCGCCGCGCCCGGGTGAGCATCCCGCCCGGTCCTCCCCGAAACAAAACGTGTTCTGGCAGCGCCTAAGAGAGGAGCGCGTCCCGCACGGGGACGCCATTTCGCCATGGGGAGACGGGTCAGGAGAATGCGGTTTCGAACGAGCCTTCAACTGCTACGGAGAGCGCCGCTGTTGATCCTGTTCTGGTGGGCGCTGCTTGCCTCGGCGCCTTCTGCCGGGCCGGTGGCGGGGGCGTCGCAACGCGAGGTGGCGTTGGTGGAAGAGTGCGATCCCTCCTTCGTGCTTCGGATCTCCTTTCGCGTGGCAAAGCCCGGCGGCGAGGCGGCGCTGCTGCTGCGCGGTCCGGGCGGGCAGGGGGCGTATCGGCTCGCTCTCTCAGGACCCGAGATCCGGTTGGAGGAGGAGGGCGGGGCACGCCGGCGCCTGGCCCGGAGTGCTGTCCGGTATGCCGGCGCGAACGAACTCCTCGTGGTTCGCCGCGAGTCACTCCTGCGGGTGGCCCTCAACGGCGAGATACGCCTCGAGCGCGATGATGTGCGCCTCCCGATTGCGCACGTGATGCTGGCCGATCCGGAGCGCCGGATCGATCTGTTGGATGAAGCGCGCTACCAGCCCACGGAGGAGATCCTCCTCACGGATGATTTCATGACGACTCCCGACGCGCCTTCGCGCTGGGATGGCGTCGCCGGCACGTGGCACGTGGCGGGCGTATCGAACCCTCGGGCCGCCTCGGATCCCTTCAAGTTCATCGGCTTTGCGAGCCGCGAGGGGATGGCGCTCAGCAGCGAGTCTTACTGGTTCTGGAATGACTATCGCGTGGCGGTCTCCTCCCGGCTTCTTGGCGCAACATCCGGAATGGGCCTCGTCTTTGGACATCGAGAGAAGGGAAGTGTCTACGGCTTCTCCTGGGGTGGGCCGGGCGCGGCGAAGGGAAGGGCCAACCGCCTGCGCCTGTGGCGGCGGGAGGGGGGACGGGTCACCCTGCTCGCGGAGCGCCCCGCTTACGCGCGCGTTGGCCAGTGGTATCGGCTTTCGGTGGAAACCCGGGGGGCCCACATCACGGCGCACGTTGATGAGAACGTCGTCCTGACAGCGCGCGATCCGCGCCTCCTTGGCGGGCAGTGTGGCCTCTATGTGGAGGGATCCGCGGGCGCGGAGTTTGACGATTGGACGGTAGGCGCCTCTGATGCGCCTGAGATCGTTCCTACCGCGCTTGAGGAGAGCGCCGCCACCACGCTCGACCGGGAGTTTGCGCAAGATCCCCTGATGTCGGCCTGGGGGAGCGTCAATTCCGACTGGGAGTCGCTGTCTCAGGGCGGCCGGCGGTGGTATTGGCACCGAACGATTCTTTTCGACGCCGCGTCGGTGGAGCTCAACCTGATGGATGGAAAGGGGCTGCCGGCGCCCTCGGAAGTGGTGCTGATGGGCGAGAGCGAGAGCCCCGCCACGGGCTATCGCCTCCTGTTGGACTCTGGAAACCTGACGCTCTACCGGGGCGCGACGCCAGTGAAGAAGGCGGCGGTGGCGGGGAAGCCCGCGCGCATCGAAGTGAACGCCGGGCGGGTACGGGTGCTTGGCGCCCCCGGTGATGGCGAGGGAGAGCTGGCGTGCCTGCTGGAGTACGCCGACTCGAAGCCGCTCGCGCGGGGACGCGTGGGCGTGCGCTTCGCCCGGTGGGTATCGCCGGAAGCCGTGGCTCGCATGGCGCGCGTCGCCTCGCCACGGATGGCGGAGTACCGCTTCGATGCCGCGCCGATAGACTGGGGCATCGAGGCGGGCGAATGGATCGCCACCACGCGCTGGGCGTGCGTTCCCCACTGGAACTTTTTCGGCGGCCGCGGCGATCCGATGTCCACGCTGTGGAATAAGCGCCGGTTTGGCGGAGATCAATGGATCGAAGTCTTCGCTGCCCCCCGCGAGGGCACGAGCGACCGGATGCACTTCACCGCGCCGATCAACCTCAACCTCAGCTTCTGCGCGGAGGGGGAGCAGATCGGCTCTGGCTACTCCCTCGTCTATCGCTCGCATGATGAACCCGCGCTGCTCTACCGGCGGGGCAAACTGGTGGCCGAGAACCGAGAGATTGTCCTCCCGCAGTGGCGCAACGACCAGATGTTCGTCTACTATCGGGTCACGCAGACGTGGCACCACTTCGTGATCCTGCGGGAGGGCGGGCGCATCCGCGTGTGGGTGGAGGTGCCCTCCCACGGCCGGGGGCGCCTGGAGCGCCGGCTTCTCTTCGACTACACCGACCCGGATCCGCTTCCTGGAGATCGACTGGCGCTTTGGACGTGGGGCGAGAACGGCATGGCCGTGGCAAGGGTGCGCGTCTGCGCGGCGCGCCGCGGTGATCCCGTGGCCAGCTTCCTCCAGGCGCCGCCTTCCCCGACCGCGGCGGGCGGCGAGCGAGTCAGCGTCAATCCGATCAACGGTGGGTGGTTCCGTACTGACCTGGGTCGCTGGGTGGATCCCGGAAGCAAGCCGGTGGTCATCTTCGATTTTCAGGCCGATTCGCGAGCGACCCTCGCACTCTACGCGGTGGCCGGTGGGCAGCGGTTCCGGGCGCGCTTTCTGGGCGATGTCACGGAGGACGGCGACTCCGTGCCGATGGGGAGCGCGCGCCTAACGAAGCTCGCCGGCGGATGGACGCGCGCCGAGTTTCCGTTGCGGCAGGCGTTGCGTACCTTCTTTCCCTCGGGCAAGCTGCCACTCGTGGACCAGCTCTTCCTGGCCAGCCTGAGCACCCGGCCGGAGCTGATTGCCGGGCTGGCGGCCAACCCGAAGGGGTGCGTTTTCCGGTGGCGGCGCGTCTCGCAGGGCGCATCTTCTCGGTTCGCGTCGGCCTTCCGATTGGCGACCCCGAAGGGCGAAGAGGTGCCGGCCGGTGATCTGCACATCGCCGTCGCCGACACCCAGCTCGACCCGGAGGCGTGCGCCGTCGTGGTGAATGGGAGGCGCTTGCGGTTGGGCACTCCGGGCCTGCGCTGGGACGGCATCCGTGGCGAGTTCGTCGTCAACCTCACCGCAGCCGGGTTCCGGTTCCGCGATGGCGAGCAGGTGAGCCTGAAGGCCACGGCTCCAGGGCAGGACCCGCTCTCGCTGGCCTGGCGGATGCGCGTGGGCACGGATAAGGTGCCGCCCACCGCGCCGGTGGTCGCTACCCCCGGGGGGGCGGACCGCATCGACACCTTTGAACAGGATGTGGGCACCTGGCGGCGCCTGGGTGGAGAGCAGGGTGGATCGCTTTGGCGCGATGAGACCACCCAGGCATCTGGCCGCTTCAGCCTGCGCCTCACTCATCGCCGGGTGGCCGGCTCTTTCGCCACGGCCGTGCGCGAGAAGCCGTTCGATGCGCGCCGCTGGCCGCGGCTCACCTTCTGGTACCGCGTCCGTCCCGAAGTACAGCTCAGCCTGGTCCTGGAGATCGACGGCAAGTGGTACGAGATCGGGTTCACCGACCGTGATAGCACCTTCCCGGTGATCGGCGCGATTGCCGGAGTGAAGGCCGATGGCACCTGGCGGCGGGCGGACGTGGATCTGGCGGCGGCGGTGCGCGCCTCGGGAGCGCCCACGACCGTCATCTCAAGACTCTTCTTCGCCGATACCGGCTGGATGAACAACATCCAGGGGATCTCCTGGCACGTGGATGACTTCCGTTTCGTGCCTGCGCTCCCCGCGGGAGCGAATGAGGCGCTCACCTTGCACGCCGATGACCTCTCCGGAATCGTGGGATACAGCTGGGTTTTCGACAACGCCGCTGAGACCGTGCCGGACAGGACCACCGAGTCGGGGCCGCCCCTCATTCCACCCGGCGCCACCATGTTCCACGTGCGCGCCTACGATGGAGCCGGCAACTGGGGTCCGACGACTCATTTCCAGTTTGTGCCCTTGGATGCAGGCAAGCACCCGGCCCCGGAGGCGACGCCCCGGATCGCCGCCGGCGGGCGGATTCCGGCCCCGGCCATGGAGGTGGCCCTAAAGAACGCGGGCGCTCTCGACATCGAGAGTGTGCGCTGGTGGGTGCGACGGGGCAGTTTGCTCAAGGCCTATGATCTTTCGAGCGGCGGTCTGCGCTGGAATCGGGCAAAGGGAATCGTATCCTGGGAAGACCCGGCGCTGGCCATGGAGAAGCCGGCGCCGCTCCTGTGTGGCTTGAAGGCGTGTGATCTGGCCGGCAAGATGGTCCTCTATCGTGAGTGGCGCTGGATGGTCGATCCGGCGCTCGATAGGATGCCGCCCGCGGCGCCCTATGTCTCGTATATTCCCGAGAACCGGCTGTCGCGGGTTGATTTCGAGCACGGAGTGCCGCCGGAGGTGGAGCTGCGCCGCTCGGCGTGGGTGTTCCATGAAACCGGAGACGCGGCCGTGGGGAGGGGCTCGGCGCGTGTGGTCAACCTGGAAGCCGATGATTTCTTCTCGGTGTTCCTGCGGAAGACACCCTACGCGGTGCATGACTACCCGCGTGTCCGCTTCGACTACCGCTTTGAGACGGCGGGATGTAACCTGAACATCGTCTCCGTGGTCAACGGCGACCTGCAGACGGTCGGCTTCGCGGGCCAGAATGGCGCCTATCCCCCCTTTGTGCAGAGCAACATTGGCCGGATCGAGGGTGTGAAGCAGGATGGAAAGTGGCACGCCGCGGAGTTTGATTTTGGCGCCTTCCTGCGGGGGCGTTACCCGAACACGCCGCGCTTCTTCGCCGACTACCTGGGCACCTGGGCAACCGGCGTTCGCGCCTCCTATGACAACCCGAGGGGTGCCAGCCTCTGGCTCGATAACATCACCCTCTATTCGCCGCGGGCGACCTCGGCCGCGTTTGAATGGCAACCGCCGGCGGATCCCAATGGCGTTCTCGGCTATTCCTACGTCGTCGATCAGAAGCCGGAGACGCTCCCGGATGAGAAGATCGTGACGCGCGAACCGCGCTGCCATTTGAAGAATCTGAAGCCGGGCGCCTGGGTCTTCCATGTGCGTGCTTGCGATGGCGCCGGCAACTGGGGGCCGGCGACGCACCTC
>DUUU01000483.1 GCA_012841485.1 Armatimonadota bacterium | reverse complement strand
CGAGGGATCGACGGCGATCACCTCCCACGCGCCCATCACCCGGGCATACTGGACCACAAGTTGACCCAGAATCCCCAGGCCGATGACCGCCACAATGTCGCCCATCTCGTGCGCGGCGCGCCGAACCCCGTTCTGCACCACAGTGGCCAGGGCGTAGAAGGTGGCCTCCTCGTCGCTCACCCCCGCCGGCACGCGGAGGAAGTGATCGGCGGGCGCGCAGACCCATTGCCGGTGGCTGGCAAAGCTGGCCACGCGGTCGCCCGGCTTCAGTTCGGTGACGCCCGGCCCCACGCGCTCCACCACCCCGGCGTGGCTATAGCCCGCGGCCATCGGGTAGCGCGCGTATCGCTCCCAGTGTGTGCCCGGCTCATACAGTTGTCCGTAGCAGATGCACTCGGTGCCAGTGCTCACCAGCGTCCAGGTCGTGCGCACCAGCACCTCGCCCGGACCCGGCTCGGCGACGGGCGATCGCTCCAGCGTAACCTGCTCCTTCGCGGTGAAGAGGATATTCAGCGATTCCGGCATGGCCCCTCCCATTCAGCGCGCGAGCTGGATGCGGGTTCCCTCCGCGCTCTCGATCCGAACGTTCGAGATGGTGATCAAGCCCTTCTCATCCACCCGCAGCGGAATTGGCGGCTGGCCTCCCACGGAGAGCTTCACCACCTCCCCAGCGCGGACTTTGAACTGCTGTAGCCGGCGCAAGGTGAGATCCACCGTCACCGGATACCGGATTTCCGGATGGGCCGCAATGACGGTGATCGCGTAGAGGGTGGGCGTGTCCACCACATCCTTCCAATCGAGGCCCCGATTCATCCACCCAATGATGTCTCCCCTGGCCGGGTCGCCATCGCCGGGATCCTTGTTATCGGAGCAGTTCGTGAAGACGGGGAAGCTCCGGTTGAGCGCGAATCGCTCCAGAAGCGGGGTCCATGCCTTCACATCATCGGGGCAGGCGCGGGCCACTCCGGCATGGTCCTCGTTGTTCCAGTAGACCGAGAGGCCCTGCCGGGCAGCGTTCATCGCCCGGTAGAAGGGCGGGTTGTTGGCCCAGGGGATCGAGCGGTCGGTGCGCCCGTGAGTGACGAAGAGGTAGGGGAGATCCGTTTTCGCGCGCGCCGCTTGGAGCTCGCCGTTCATATGCTCCAGCAGGGGCACGCCCTCGTGGTTGACCGTCGTCGCGTCCACCGGCCCGCAGGCGCAATCGAGGCGGGCCAGGCTGCCGCGCCCCCCGCCGCGCGTGGTGAAGGAGACGACCGGCACGGTGGCCATCACCGCCGCGAAGTGCTGCGGGTAGTGCATCGCCAGCGAGATGGCGCCCGATCCGCCCATGGAGCCCCCGGTGAGATAGGTGCGGTTGGGATCCGTGCCCAGATACGCCTGCGCCCAGCGCATCATCCAGAGGATCTGTTCCTCGGTGTAGTTTGGCACCACGCTCTTGGTCGTCCGCGTCGTCTCGTAGAGCCGGCTGTTGTAGCCGTACCAGAAGCTGCTGATCGCGGGGCAGTGGTCGCGCCGGTCCGGCGACTCGGTGACGGGCCGTCCCGCCCAATGGCGGTCGCAGGGCGTGATGCGCACCGTGGTATCACTGATGGAGACCAGGAACTTGAACGGCAGGCCCTCGCGCCATCCCTGTTTGGCATCGCCGAAGGCCAGGTAGTTCACCCGTTGCGCGCCCGGGCCCGCGGTTTTGCCGCCGCCGCGGCCATGCAGCACGAAGGTGAGGCTCTTTCCCTTCCCCGATCCGGGCGCCGGCGCCGGCCCGTCCTCTTGCCAGATGGGCTGCGCCAGCGCGACACGGCCGACAACCGGCTCTATCAGCGTGTTCACTCCGGGAACGAGGGTTGTGTCTTCAACCCCAGTGGCGCTGGAGGATATGACCGCGAAGTAGGATGCACCGGCCGTCTGGGGGGTGACGGTATGCACGAAGAGACCCCCCGAGGGATCGAGAGGAGCCGCGCCTGCCTGGATTCGGAAGCCGGCCGGCGGCGCCGCAGGCGTGTCCGGGGCGAAGGATGCCGGGTCTTGCCACCAATCGCGCGCGCTGTGCCGCTCCACATGGTGGCCCACCTTCGTTGCCTTCGCCAGGTTGGCCTTCGTGATCGGCTGGTGGTGCCGGTAGACGTTGAAGGTGGTGCCCTCCGGGGTGGCTTCCTCACGCCAGGTGAGGAAGATCTGCCCGTCGCGGTAGGCAGCCTTCAGTTCAGAGACGGGCACGCCCGCCGCACGCGCGGGCGCGAGGCAGGCGAGACCCAGCGCTGCCACGAGGGCCAGCCGCAAGAGGATGCCAGGCTCATCAGATGACTTCATCAAATCTCGTCCGTCCCAAAGATCCGTTCGGAGGCATTGCCGCCGATGCTCTCCGCGCGCGGGTGTCCGGGGTGGGGCTTCCAGCGGCACTCCGGGCAATCGCGCGCGGCTATCGTGTGACGCGAGGCGTCGTGCTCCCCGATGGGGAGGCTCGCCCATCCCACGGCGTCCTCCCCACCGAGGCTCCAT
>DUUU01000482.1 GCA_012841485.1 Armatimonadota bacterium | reverse complement strand
CCGGCATGGTCGCGCAGGGCGCTCCGCTCACCGCGGATCACCGGCACCGCGACTCCATCCGGCAGGGGCCGCTGCCCGCGGTTGTAGAGCATCACCTCGTGGCCCGCCGCGACCACCCGCTCCGTCACGCGCCCCGAGAAGGCGCCCGTTCCCCCGATGATCAGCACTCGCATACGCGCTCTCTCCCTCCGATGAAACGCCGGGCGGGCCAGATCCGGGTGCTTCTCTCCCAGGAGAGACCACGGAATCGACCATTCACCGCCTGCCCTCTCGTTCGGCGCCGCCCGGCTCATTCCTGGGGCGGCGCGAAGGCTCCGGTTTCGCGCCAGGTTGCTCCGGGAACACCTGCGCCGGGGCTCCTGATCTCAGAGATCCTGAAAGGGGGTGACGGTCGTGGGCGCACTGCGCCGGGTGGGGTATGCCTGCATGCCGCTGGGGTACGCGGCGATCCGGAGTCCGCGAACGACGGTGTTGCGCCTGGCGACGCCCGAGAAGCTGCGCGAGCTAATTCAGTGGAACATCGGCAACCTGGAGGAGACACTGCGCTACAACGCGCGCCAGAACTTCGGCCTCTTCCGCATCGGCACCCAGTTCATCCCCTTCGGCTCGCACCCCGAGAGCCCACTCGCCTGGCAGGAGGAGTTCGGCATGGAGCTGCGCCGCGTGGGGGATCTGGCCCGCTCGCAGGGACAGCGCCTCAGCTTTCATACCACGAACTACGTCATCCTCAACTCCCTCCGCGAGTCTGTCGTCCGTGCCGGCCTCGCGGAGATAGAGTACCAATCGCGCGTGCTCGACCTGATGGGCCTCGATGCCAGCCACCGCGTCGTCGTCCACGCCGGGATCCGCCGCCCGGAGGCATCGGTGGCGCGCGCTCGCTTCTGCCAGGCGCTCGACCAACTCTCGGCGGGTGCCCGGCGCCGGGTAGTCATCGAGAATGACGAGAAGCAATGGAGCGCCGACGAAGTAGCCCTCACCGCCCGCGATGCGGGGATCCCGATGGTCTTCGACACGCTTCACCATCAGGTATGCGGCGGCGCGTGGCGTGACCGGCCACTCGCTGAGATTCTGGCGTCCGTCTTCGACACCTGGCGCGATGAGGATGGCATCCCCAAGGTCCACTTCTCCTCGCAAGATCCGGAGAAGCGCCCCGGAGCGCACGGCGACGAGGTAGATCCCGAGGAGCTGGAGGCGTTCCTGGCGCAGGCAGAGACGCTTGGCCGGTCCTTCGACCTGATGATCGAAGCCAAGGCGAAAGACCTGGCCGTGCTACACGCGGCGCCGGTGCTGGCACGGCATGGAGTGCGCGTCGGGCCGCAGCGGCCTGAAAGCTAGTGGTCACTCCCTCCGTGGGAAGGGCTCAGGCCTGCCGGTCCGGGCCGCTCATCGCCGATTGGATCATCAGGAACTCGCCCAGGTTATCCGGCGTCAGCAAGCCGACAAGCCGCCCCTGGTACATCACCGGGAGAATGCGGCACTCGCACTGCTGCAGCGTCTGGAACGCCGTCTCCAGCATCTCACCGGCATCGACCACCTGGAAATCGCGGCGCATCACCTCGCCCACGCGCCGCTCTCTCCCCTCCTCCGCGAGCGCCTTCACCAGATCCTGGCGCGTCAGGAGGCCGACCGGCTGTCCCCCTTCCACGACTGGGAAGTCCTGCTGAAACCCGCCCAGAACCAGGCCGGCGACATATTCGAGCGTGTCGTAGGGTGAAAGCGCATGGTAGTTGGTGATCGTGGCATGCGCGACGGGGATCCCGCCAAGCGCCGACTTCATCTGAACCAGGCTCGACTCCTGCGCGGCACCGATCCAGACGAAGAACGCGATGAAGAGAAGGAGCGGGTTGCCGAAGAGACCGAGGAATCCGAACACGAAGGCGAGGCCCTGGCCAATCGTCGCCGCCAGGTTCGTGGCGCGGGTGTATTCATACCGCGTGGCCAGGAGAGCACGCAGCACGCGCCCGCCATCCATGGGAAACGCCGGGATCAGGTTGAACAGGGCGATGAAGAGGTTCGTCACCATCAGCCGCTCCGCGAAGGAGCCCTGCATCAGATCCAGACCGGCGAGAGGCACAATCGAAGCGCGCAACGACAGCCCGACGAAGAGGGCCAGGGAGATCACAATGCTGACGAGCGGGCCGGCCAGCGCCACCCACAGCTCCTGGCTCGGCTTCTCGGGCATTCGCTCCAGCCGGGCAACGCCGCCAATGGGGAGCAGCGTGATGTCACGCGTGGCGATGCCGTAGCGGCGTGCAGCCAGGGCATGTCCCAGCTCATGCGCCACCACACAGGCGAAGAGGGCCAGGATGAAGAGCACCCCGGAGATCGCCGCTCCGGCGTTCTGCCCGCGGGTCCAGTGCGACAATGCGACCCAGCCCACGAGCAGAAAAAAAGTGGCGTGGATATAAACGCCGATTCCGGCGATCTGCCCCAGCTTCCAGGACCACTTCATCCCTCTGCCACCCTCCCGTTCGATGGTGTTCCCCCCATGCGCCGCGTGGCCCGGCGAATCCGCGGCCGCGCGCGTACTTCCAGAACAAGGAGTGCTTTGTTCCGGTTCCGGCTCCCTCTCCGCAGCCGCCCCTCGGGCGCCAGAGCGACTAAGAACCGGCGCGCCACTTGCGGTCGAGTGCCACCACGTCGCGGTAAGGAAGCGTGCCACCGAAGAGATCGAGGGCGGAGCCCACGGTCACATCGATCCGGCCGGCCCCAATGGCGTGGATCCACTCCAGATCCTCCAGGCTGCGCACGCCCCCGGCGTAGGTGGTGGGGATCTCCGCGCCCTCCGCCAGAATCTCGACGAGCTCCTCGTCGATCCCCTGGCGCAGTCCCTCCACATCCACGGCATGAACGAGGAACTCCGCGCAGAACCCGGCCAGCCAGGCAAGCGATTCGCGGTTGACAGCGACCTCGGTAAACCGCTGCCAGCGGTCGGTGACGATCCAGTAGCGGCCATCGCGCTTCCGGCAGCTCAGGTCCAGGATCAGGCGCTCGCGCCCGACGGCGGAGACGAGCCGGCGCAGGCGCTCCAGGTCCACCCGGCCCTCGCGAAAGACGTAGGAGGTGACGATCACCCCGGACGCGCCGCGCTCCAGCCAGAGGGGCGCGCTATCGGCGTTGATCCCGCCCCCCACCTGCAGACACCCGGGCGCAGCCCCCAGCGCCTCCGTGGCGGCATCCTCGTTGCCAGGCCCGAGCAGGATGACGTGCCCGCCCTCCAGGCCGTCGTCACGATAGAGACGCGCATAGTAGGCCGGGGGATGCGCCGAGACGAAGTTCGTGGACGGCTGGCCATCGTCGCGCAGCGTCCCGCCGACGATCTGCTTCACCTTTCCCTGGTGCAAGTCGATGCAAGGTCGGAATCTCATGATCACTAGATAGGTTGCATGCCCGGGCGCCTGGTTCCTGGCCGCCGGGGAATCGTGCCACTGCCTAGGATGCGCACCGCCTTGGGCGATCCGGCAAGGGCTCAGGAGCTCGGCGACTCGGGGGGAACGCTCTCCGATGCCTGGCCCGCATCGCCCGCGGCGATCTGCAGGACCCGATGGAAGATCTCCTCGGGCTCGGCCAGGGCGCCGGTGCCGACGTCGCCGCACGCCAGCTCCGCCACGCGAGGGAGAACAAAGTGATACTTCCCGAGGGCGCGCAGCGTCTCAACGTTGCGCTGCACGATCGGATTCTGCCACATCCGGGTGTTCATCGCCGGGGCAATGACCACGTGAGTCTCCTCCGGCAGCGCCATCACCACCGTCGTGAGGAGGTCATCGGCGATCCCGTTCGCCACCTTGCCGATGACGTTGGCGGTGGCCGGGGCGATCACGGCGATATCGGCCCACTTCGCGAGCTCGATATGCTCCACGTTGTATTGATGCCCGCGCGTCCACAGGTCGTCGGCGGCAGGGTTGTTCGAGAGCGCCTCAAAGGTGAGCGCGGTGACGAAGCGGGTCGCGTTGGCGGTCATCGCCACGCGCACGGCGTGACCCTCGCGGCGAAAAAAGCGCACCAGTTCGCATGCCTTATAGCAGGCAATCCCGCCGGTCACGCCGACGAGCACGTTCATGGTGATTCCCCCTCCGGCGGATGGAGGCGCTCCGCGACGGCGTCGAGCAGCGCGCGCACCAGATCCGGGCGCGCTTCCACCTCCGCCACGATCCCCTCGGGGCCGAGGATAGTCGCCGGGTGTGCCCCCTCGGCCAGCTGGCGCTTGTCGTTCGCCACGATGAGATCGGCGCGCGAGTGCTCCCGGCTCCTCTGGGCAATGCGGATCAGCTCCTCGCGCGAGACCCCTACCTCCAGCTTAAACTTCACCAGGAGGATCCCCGGATCGAGCGGCTTCACCTCATCGACGATCTTCGGGAGCGGGTGCAGGCGGATTACCAGCTCCTCGCGCCCCGAGGCGATCTTGCCGGACTGGCGATCCGGCGCGTAGTCGGAAACCGCCGCGGTATGTAGGAAGGCGTCGTAGGAACGGCTGCCGACCTCCCGGCGCACCCACTCCAGCAGCTCCTCGAAATAGGTGTAGTCGCAGACGCGGATCGCCTGCCGGTCCGCCTCCGGAACGTGCAGGCGGGTCGGACCAAGAAGCAGCGTCACTTCGGCACCGCGGCGATGCGCTTCGCGCGCGAGCTCCAGGCCCAGGCGCCCGGTGGCGAAATTGCCGATATGGCGCACCTCGTCAATGGCGACCCACGTCGGCCCGGCCGAGATCAAGATGCGCTTGCCGTGTAGATCGTGCTTGTTCATAGCGATGCGGTCGCGCTGTCGGCGCTCCGGCTGCAGTATAGCACGCAGGCCCAGGCGCGTCAACGCCGGGCGCCGGTGAACACAGGGTCATTTCATTCAGAGGAAAAGTGGGTATAAGCGCTTGGTGACCCCGCGAGTCCGTGCTGATCAGGGAGGAGACCATGGGTGGCAGTGGGGAGTGGCCTCCCGGATCCCTGGCGGAGGCCTT
>DUUU01000481.1 GCA_012841485.1 Armatimonadota bacterium | reverse complement strand
GCTGAGCATAGGTGTTGTACCACCCGCGCTCACGCGCGTGCGCCATCTCCTCCGGTTGGAGGAACTGGTTGGCCCACGTGTTCGTCACCACCACCCGGATCTCGTTGCGCCCCGGGCGCAGGTAGCCCGTCACGTCCAGCGTGTAGGGCGGCCAGAGGCGCGCTCCTACGGCTCGGCCATTCACCCACACCTCGGCAGCATACTTCACGTCACCCAAATCCAGGAGCGCCCTCTGTTCCGCTTCTGCCTCTGAAAGCGAGAAGACGCGGCGGTAGGCAATACTCCCCGAGAACGTGCCCAGGCCCAGCTCTGCCCACGGGCGAAGCTCTGCCGGAGTCCACGCCTCACACCCGGGCAGCGGCGCGTCCACGCGCGCCTCGCCCTGCACCAGCTGGCAGACGCGCACGGGCGCTATCTCCCAGGATCCCTCCAGAGAGAGCTCGCCGGTCACTTTGGGAGAGGGCAGCGGCTTTCGCGGCTGCCCGCCCGGACGCACGACGACGAAGAGGCTCCCGAGCGGCGGCAGGTTGAGATGCACGCGAGTTCGCCCGGAACAGGACTCTGACTCGGCCGGGGTCACAGTCCCGCGGTCCGGATCCCAAAGCTCCACAGAACCGGTGCCAGCCACCACGGCGGTGATCGCGCGAACGGTTTCCGATGCGTTCACCACGAAGTAGAGGTGTGTCTCGCCCCAGATCCGGTGGGAGTAGCGAATGCTGGGGTCGGGCGTCTCCAGCACGAAGTCGCGCGAGATCAGCCCGGCCAGGAGTTCGGGCAGGCGCGCGCGCTCCTCGGGAGAGAGGAAGCGCGCCCGTTCCCCGGAGAAGAGCGCATCCAGGGTCGGTTTGAACTCCGCCTGATGCTTTGCCTCGGGGCAAAGCCAGGGAAGGCGGTCCACGGCGACGACGGCGCCGCCGGCCTCCTTGAACGCAGCCAGGCGCTTCACCACCGCCCAGGGAAGCGCGCGCGTGTCGGATAGGACTACCGCCTGATACGCCTGCACGCCGATGCGCAGAGTCCCCGTCTCCATCGAAGCACCGGCCAGGTCCTCCTCATCGACGATATCGAAGTCGATCTGCGCCTCTTGGAGGAGGTCCATCACGGAGTGGAAGCTCTTGGCGATGGCGGGATCGGCCTCCACCCAGAGGCTGCTCGCCGGATAAAAGAGCGCCACGCGTGCCACCGGCCGGCCGAGGCGCGAGAGGTAGCTCAGCCGGGCGGTGTAGTCGGCATACGTCTTGAAGAGCGGCCAGTTGGGGTTGCCCCAGGCGAGGTTCGACATGGTGCCGTAGGTACGCCCGCGCGTCGTGGTGTAGGGGGCGGCCATCGGGACCATCACGTTGATCCCGTCGCCGAACTGGCGGTCGGTCACCCATTTCATCTGGGCATAGGTGAGGCCATAGCCATAGACGGCGAACGTCTCCGAGAGGGCGAGAGGCTTGCCACGCACGCGCGCCGCCGAGCCGGCGAGCTTCGAGAAGTGGGAGTGCGGCTGGCCAGGGAAGAGCTGGTGCCAGATGGCGTCGACGCCCGGCACATCGAGGTGGCGCATGATGCGAAAGAAGTGGCCAAAGCCCCGCGTGGCATGGTAGATCAGGTCATCCTCGCCGCCCACGTGTCCCACCAGGAGCAGGCCATGCTCGCGGCACCACTCGCGCATGCGCCCATAGAAGGCATCGGCGTGGAGCTGCGTCCAGACATCGCCGAAGTCGTAGCGCACGCGCGCAGCCTGCTCGGGCGACAGCGCGGGCCGGGCTTCCGCAGGGATCGCCGCGTCCCCGAAGAGCACGGGGAGGTAGGGAAGGAGGTCATAGCCCTTGCGCCGCCGGAACTCCTCCGGGAGGGCCGGCGTCCAGGGGATGCGGTCGGTGCCCATCACACCGCCAACTGCCGCCTCATCGGTGAAAACGCCCGGCACGAGGCCCCCGAATTCGCCGCCCAGGCAGCGCGCGTAGGCGTCATGCGTCGCGGCGAGGAAGGCATCCGTCGTCGCCGGGTTCATGAGGTCGGTCGGATAGCCTTCGCGGCTGGCATAGAAGCGGAGCCGCCTGCCACCCGGTGCCGGCAGCATTACGACCTCCTCCCCCGTCCCAGGCCCCGCGCCCGGCGCACCGGTGTCCCCAGCCTCGAGGCACTGCACGCGCAGGACGCGCCCGGCCAGTTCGGGACGGCCATCGGCCAGGCGGCCGACGAGGGTGCCGCTGGGCCAGCCTCCCTCATCGTAGAGCCAGCAGAAGAGGCCGTGCTCGCGGGCTGCCTCGGCCGCTTCCTTCACCCACTCGAAGAACGTCTCGCCGGGGTAGGGCTCGGTGATTCCCTCGATGAAGTCGTGCTTGCGGAAGGCATCCGGCATCGGGTGGATGAAGAAGCCGCCGATCCCTCTGGCCGCCATCTCCGCGACCTGCTCGCGGAGGGTGACCCGGTCCAAATTGGCGTTCCAGATCCACATCATCACCGGGCGGAACGCCGCCCCCGGCTCTCGAAACGCCTTTGGATCAAGCGCTTCCGGTAGGGCTTGCGACAGAAACTCCATAAGAGAATGCGGCAGGGAACCGCCCTCTTCAGGCTGAGGGGTGTCGCGTCGGGGACATTGGTCCCGCTCCACTCCCTGCCGGCTGCCTCCTTTCCATAGCGGCACGCGGCGTCCCCACGAGCGCGCGGGAAGCTCGCACCGGGAGGAGCATACGACAGCGGTCTCGATCTCTCCTTGCCACTGGGGGGGCCAGCCACGAGCGCACCATGCCCTACGGCCGTGTGCCCAGGACCTCCACTTCGCCGAGCATCATCCAGCCGCGCATCGGCCGAAGGTGGAGGCGCACATAGCGTGCCTTCTGGGGATTCACCTCGGCGAGAGCCCATACGCCCAGGGTATGCTCCTTCTCCTCTGGCCGGGAGAGGGTGGCGGCGACAGGAGGCGTCCAGGCCCGGCCGTCTGTGGAGAGGCTCACCCGGATGTCTCGCGGCAGAAAGACGGCGCCCGCGCCGCCACCGAGCACGTAGGCGCGGACGGCACGCACCCGGCAGAGACAGCCAAGGTCCACCTCCACATCGCCCTCAACTCCATTCCAACCCACGGACCCGGCCCATAACGGAGCAGCAACACCATCCGTGAGCTTGATGCCATCATCCGGGTAATTTCCCTTGGCGGTTGGAAGGGGACGCAGTCGGTAGGGCTGGCTCCGAGCTACGTTGCGCCCGCCACTCAGCACTTCGACCTCGCTCAACATCAGCCAGCCGGCCGGCAGCAGAGTGAGCCGCACCCATCGGGCAGGGAGACCGCCTGGTGGACCCTCCTGGCGCAGCCATCGCAAGCTGATCTCCTGTGGCACGCCCGGATCCACGGGTGCCGGCTCGATGCGCGCCCTGGAATCGCTAAGGAGACGCCACTGCTTGCCATCGTTGCTGATCGCCACTGAAAGCGCTCGCGGGAAATGGACGGCGGCGTATCCACCCCCCTGCACGTGGCAACGCACCGCCTCTACCGATGTCCCCTTGGGAAGCGCCACCTCCACCGTTACCCTTGGCGCGCCGCTCCAGCCCACGGTATGCCCGTCCGCGAACCCCTGCCGGGTTAGGATGCCATCGGTCAGCTCCGCCGCGCGATCCGGATAATGGCTCTCCGGCGCCGGCCGCACGGTGTAGCTCCGTCCGAATGCGAGGTTGTCCGGCGAAGTGGCGCTGGAGACCCCCGGATAGGCCGCAAGACGGATGATGGTGACGCGCTTCCCAGGGAAAGGATCTGGAACAACGCGCAGCGCGGAGAGCATCTGGGGCGGCCACCCGGCGATGAGCCAACCTCCCTCCGTTGACGGTGCCTCAGCGAGCGACTGAAGCATGCGCCATGGGCCTTCGGCCGTCTCCCGCCCGTAAATCGAGAGGGAGCGCAGACCTATGCCGTCTTCCCCAGCCGCCAGGCAGAGGCGCGTCTCGGATAGGATGCGCGGCGAACCGAGAGTAACCTCCATGTAATCTCCCGCGCCCATGCCGACCCCGGAGGCGCCGATCAAGGAAGCTGCGTTAGCTACATCGGTCCCCGCCCGGATGTGGCGCACCGGCGCATTTCCCAGCAGCGACACGGAGCGTTCGACAAGGCGACCGCGGGCAAGCGCGAAGAGGTCATCGTAGAGCTGGCGTGCCTCCGGGAGTGGACTAACAGCCAGGCGCTGATACTGGTCGAAGCTGAAGAAGTGCGCGCGTACGGCGTTCGCGTAACCATCCTCCAGGGAGTGGTTGAGGTAGAGGCGCAAGTTGGCACGGTCGATCTCAGAAGTCGTCAGGGCGTAGGCCGTCTCGATTTCCACGCCCATGCCCGCCTCACGGGCCAGGCGAGCGGTCTCCGCGAGGCGGCTTTCATCGGGCAGGTGCCGGCCCTCGTGAAGGGGCAGAAACGCGTAGTTCGGCTGCATGATGGCCAGATCGAAGCCGATCTCCCGCCACTGTTCCCAGCCGGCGGCGCGATAGTAGGGAATCCAGAGCATCTTCAGGCCGCGCTGGTGGACCACCGCGCACGCGTCCCGCGCCAGGGAGCGGTCCGCACCGGCCACATCCTCCCAGTACCAGTACATCCCCCAGAGCTGGAGGTTCTTGGGAGAGGCTTCCTGCCAGCGGCGAATCGCCTCGTCAACGAGCCACTTCACCAAGGAGAGACGCGCCGCGGAGGTACCCTGGGGCCGCGGGATCGAAAGGATCACCTGTCGCGGCGCCGGAGGCGACCCCAGGCGGGCCTCGGCGCTTTCCATCGCCTGCTGCAGGACGGGAAGGAGGCCCCCCTCGCCGAAGATGGCATCGAGCCAACCACTCAGATGCTCGTAACTCTTGGGGCGGGACCACTCCGGCTGCTGAGTGAGGAAGAGGAAGCCGTCAAAGAACCACGCATTCGGCTGGCCGGCCACATCGACGTAGGCGACCAGGGGAAGCAACTCCTCTACCGTTCGAGGCGCGCGCGCTCGGTAGATCAGGGCGATGTCACGCAGGCCGCCATGATCCTCCGGGCGCGCATACTCCGGCGCCGCCGGCGCCCCTAACCCAAGAACGAGACAGAGGCAGAGGACCCCTCGCCACATCATGATCCTCCTGGGTGATTAACGAGTGTTGAAGCAGTTTCGGTCTCACTCCGCGCCGCGGTTTGCCTCTATCGGAGGCGTCCCGGGACGGCCCTTGCGCTCCCAGGGCCAGTAGACCCACACCACCTTGCCCACCACGTACTGCCGATGCAGCGGGCCCCAGTATCGGCTGTCGTCGCTATTGTCGCGGTTATCGCCCAAAACGAAGATGTGATCTGGGGGAACGCGCACGGGAGGGAAGCTGATTCGCCGGCGCTGCACGATGTACGACTCATCCACCGGCTGGCCGTTGCGGTAGAGCTTGCCGGCGCGTAGCTCGACGCGGTCATCCGGACCCGCAACCGCGCGCTTGACCCAGACCTGCTGGCGGTCCAGCGTGTTGAACGCGACGATCTCGCCCGGCTTGGGGAGGCGTTCCCGGTAGGCCAGGCGGTTGATCAGGACGTAGTCATCCACTTGAAGCGTGGGAACCATCGACTGGGAAATGATGCGCGCGGGAAGGAGGACGTGAAGACGCAGGTAAGCGGCTCCTGCCAGGGCGGCAATCAGGACCACCGTTTCAAAGACCCGCCACCAGGCGGTATGATAGCGCGGGTTGCTCACCCTCAGTTTCCCTTTCCCAAAGCCGGACGCGGCGCCGCCCGTGCGCCCTCTCAGCATTGTACTCCCGCCCGCGGGGAGGTGTCAACCACACGCGAGCCGAACAGGGATCGCAACACAACGCTTGCGGGCATCGCTACCACGGATGAGCGCGACAGGTATGGATGCCCGGAGTGCGCGATCCATCCGGCGCCGTTCACGACGTCCACGCGGTCGCTCCCCTTCCCTGGGTTGCCCTGGGGGCGGAGGGTAGGGAAGGGGCCGATGGTTAGGCAAGCCGCGCCCGCGATTCCAGAAGTCAATCCACATGGAAGATTCGGTGATGAGAGAACGCCTCCGCGAGATCCCCGCGGTGGATGAGATCCTGCGCCATGAACGGGTCGTTGGCCTGTTGGAACAGATGCCGCGCCCGCTCGCGGTAGACGCGATCCGGTTGGTGCTGGATGGCCTGCGCCAGCGCATCCGGCATGGCGAGGAGGTGGAGACCTCGTTGCCGGCGGTGGCCGAGGAGGCTGCGCGCGCTATCGTCCAGCGCGGCCGGCGGTCCCTGCGGCGCGCGATCAACGCCACGGGCGTTCTCTTGAACACCGGCCTGGGGAGGGCGGTCCTGGCGCCCCAGGCAGTCGAGGCGGTGTGCGAAGTCGCGGGGTCCCATTCGCTTCTAGAGGTGGATGTTGAGACGGGACGCCGTGGATCGCGGCTAGAGCCGATCCAGGAGCTGTTGCGCACGCTCACCGGGGCGCCCGCGGCTGCCGTGGTGAACAACAACGCCGCGGCGGTCCTCCTGGCGCTGAACACGCTCGCGGCCGGGCGCGAGGTGATCATCTCGCGCGGGCAGCTCGTGGAGATCGGCGGTCAGTTTCGCATGCCGGATGTGATCCGCGCCAGCGGGTGTCGCATGGTGGAGGTGGGCACCACCAACAAGACCCACCTTTACGATTATGAAGAGGCGATCACCCCCGAGACGGCGCTCTTGCTCCAGGTGCATCCGAGCAACTACCGGGTCATCGGCTTCTGCGAGGAGGTCGCCTTGCCGGATCTGGTCGCCCTCGGGCGCCGGCGCGGAATACCGGTCGTCACCGACCTTGGAAGCGGTGCCTTCTTCGACGTGACGCGCGCCGGTCTCTCTCCCGAGCCGACCGTGCCCCGAATCGTCGCGACGGGCGTTGACCTCGTCACCTTCAGCGGCGATAAGCTACTGGGCGGCCCGCAGGCGGGACTGCTTCTCGGCAGCGAGGAGGTGATCCACCGGATCACGCGGAGCCCGTTGATGCGCGCGCTCCGGTGCGACAAGCTCACCCTGGCGGCGCTCGAGGCCACCCTTCGCCTCTACCTGGAAGAGAAGAGCGCGCTTCATCACATCCCCACGCTGTGCGCGCTCATGCGCTCCCTGGAAGAGATCGAGGCGCTCGCCCGGAAAGTTGCGCGCAATGCCGCGCGCCCGGGCCTGGAACTCACCGTCATGGCGACCTCCTGCGAGATCGGCGGTGGATCTCTGCCCACGGAAGAGCTTCCCAGCTTCGCCGTACGCGTCCAGGCCGCGGGCCGCTCTCCCGAGGAAGTGGCGCGGTCGCTGCGCGCGGGAGAGCCGGCCATCTTCGGGCGGATCGCTCGCGATGCGTTTCTGCTCGATATGCGTGCTGTGTCGGATCAGGAAGCCGACGAAGTGATCAGCGCGCTGTCACGCCTCACGCGCCCGCCAGACGCGGAGTGCCGGGAGGTGGGAACCCAGGAATCGCCCTCGTGAGAGGGAAACTTCGCGGATGGGATTTGGGGTACCCCCAGAGCGCCGCGTGGGGAACTCTGGCCGAAGTTCCCCACGCGCGCTTCTTCCCGATACCGGATGAACGCCTTGCTACCCCTCCGAGCGGCAGCCACCAGAGCGCAGGAGGCCCAACAGATTGCGCAGCCGGTCCGGGTGCCGCGCAATGATAATGACCGCAAGGCCGAGGTACGTGAAGGCATAGATATAGCGGATATGCGTATCCGTGAAGAAGAGCTGAGTCACGAAGAGGAAGATCAGCCCGAACGCCTCCCAGACGGACATCCGGAAGTTGAGGATCACCGCGAGCGCGAAGAGCGACTGCGCGGAAGTCAGGAAGACTTCCTCCTGCTGGCGCGCGTCGAGGATCAGCCCTGATGGGCTACCCACCGAAATGCTGAAGACCAGGGGGAGCATCGCAACAAGCAGCGTCCACTGGTTGACCTTCGATGAGATCAGTGCTCCCAGGCCGAGGCTTGGAGTGCCGCGCAGGGCAAAGAGCGAGGCGACGATGAATTCGGGCGATTCCGAGGCAAGTGGCGCCAGCCACTGCACCAGCAGGAACTCATCCACACCCCAGCGCTTCCCCGTTTCGACGAGGCCCTCCGAGAAGGGCTCTGCCGAGGCGAGGATGATCGCCGCCGCCCATACAAAGAACCCGATCACCACGGCCCGCCGCCGCGCCTGCGGCAGGATGGAGAGCGCCAGCGGCGGACCCGTGAACTCCGGCTCCTCGTGCTCCGCCTTGGAGGCGCGCCACATATAGAGTACAAAGAGGGTGAGCAAGACCACCATGTCGATCATTCCGATCTCACCTCGCAGGGGGATGGTGAACGACCAGAGGGTGGCCAGCATCAGGAAAGTCATCTCCGTGGACTGCCCCGGTTCCAGCGTGACCGAGCGCTTGCGGCTGCGCGCCCAGTAGAGGAGCACGACAGCCGACCATCCCAGGCCGATGAGCAAGCGGTTGGCGCCCGTCATGTTCGCGGTGGCATAGCCCATGTACTCCGGGTTCTTGCCCGCCTGCCAGGCGAAGTACATATCCACGGCGTATTCGGGCAGAATAGAGATCAGCGCCAGGAAGGCCAGCGCCAACGACTGCGAGATGTCCATCTGCGCCACCTCGGCCGCCCACGAGAGGATGAAAGCGGCACCAAGGATCGCCAGGCCGGAGACCGCGGCCACCGCCAGGGGGTCCGCCGTCTCGTGCCAGTGCATCAGCCGTAGGATGAGCCACGGAAGCGTCAGCGCGAACGCGCCGGCGATGAGAAGCCAGTGACCGATAAAGTTTCGCTTACTTTTGCTGCTCAACGGATTACCACCTGTCTATGCGCCGGAACTCTGCGCACATATCGAAATACAACCAGGACCGAAACCGTGAAAAGAAGCGCGCTGGCCAGGAAGGGCGCGCGGGGTCCCAGGTAGTCATACAGGCTACCGCCAACCGCGGCGCCAAGAGCAGCCCCGATCCCCTGTGCCGTGTTCATAATTCCGACCACGCCTCCACGGCGCTCGTCCCCCGCCAGCTCCGTCATCAGGGCCAGCCATGCCGGCGATGCGAGCAGGAAGCCGATGCCAAAAATGCCGGCGGTCACAACGAGGAGCGGCACGGCTCGCACCCAGGGCAACAGCCACATTCCCACCGCGCACACCCCGAGGCCCAGACGCACCGCGCGAGGTTTCCCGATGCGATCCGCCAGCCGGCCCATCGGGATGGCAAAGGGTCCCACCACCAACCCGATGTAGAGGAAGAGGTGCCCGATCTGCTCCTTCTCGATATGGATCTGCTCGTTGAGGTAGATGCTGAGCACGCCGTTGAGCATGTGCAGCCCAACGAACTGAACCACCGCGACGACTAGCATGGCCATCAGCACCGGATTGCCGCGCACGATCCTCCATGCCGAGGCATCCGGTACCTGCTCGTCCGCCGCCGGTCGCCGGTCATTTGTTGCCCGGCGCGGCGTGACAAGGTAGGCCACGCCGACTGCCATGAGGAAGAAGACCGCGAGGACCCAGAAGATCGCCACCTGCGAACCGGTGCGGGAGTAGACGTTACTGTAGAGCAGCGGGCCGACCACGATCCCGCCAATGTACATCGCGTTGAAAAGGCTCATCGCCGTGGCGCGAATTCGCTCTTCCACCACGTCGGCGACCGTCGCAAAGAGCGCCGGCCACAGCATCGCCGCGCCGATGCCATCCAGGGCGCGAATCGCCGCCACCTGGCCTGGGGAGGGCCCCCGTGTGATGGCGAAGGCGGCCACCGCGGAGAGAAGCGGTCCACACATGATGAAGAAGCGCCTCCCATAGCGGTCGCTCAGGATCCCGAACGGGATCTTTGCCCCTGTTTCCGCCACCAGGAAGCAGACGTTGATCAGGGTGATGATGCGCACGGGAAGGCGCAGCTCGTCCTTGAGGAAGAAGGGCATCCCGGCAACCGCAATCGTCTGGTAGCCTAGCTCGGCCAGGAGGGCGATAAACGAGAGCGCGCCTGCGATGATCAGCGGGCGGGAGGCAAGACGCTTCTGGATGGCTGATGTCATGCTCTTGCCCCGCGCGGACGGCAGATGCCACACAGCTCCGATTCGCCGCGGTGCGGCAACCCGCACCGTGTGCATCGTGCCCAGCCATGCGCCTCTTTCCAGCGGCGAATGCGAAGGGAGTCTACCCACACTCGCTCTAGGCGCGCTCGAAGATCAGGATCCGACACCCCCTCCAGAGCCTCTTCGAGCACCGCCTTATCGGCGTCCGTGAGCGCGATCTGGCTCCACTCGGAGCGGTCCGGCGCCGGGAGGCCATCGGCCTCCTCGGGCTCTACCGGGTCGCTGAAACCGCGCGCCTGGAAGCGGATATCGGTGAGCACTCCTCGTCCCAGCTCGCGCTCCAGCGCCTCCATGATCGCCTTCTTGCGAAAGATGAGTTCGTGGGCCCAGGTGCTGCTCTTGGTGGCAACAAAGAGGATCCCATCGCGCACAGCCACGGCGCGCGTGGAAGCGGCGATCTGGGGGCCAACCACTTCCGGCCATCGGGTGACGGCGCGCTGTTGAGCCAGCCGCCCGGAGAGCCCCAGGCGCGAGAGCGCGGAATCAAGCGCGCTCCCTACCAAGCCAAGCTGTCGATTTTTCCGCGGCCCCATCAGCGGCGCTGCCCCACCCTATCCTCGTCTGTCATGAGATCGTCGCCACGGACTCGCCGCGGGCGACTCTCCCCTCCTCAACTCGATACCGTTGTGCGTTACGCACCATCTCCGCCGGCAACATCGCCTCGTCGGTGCAGGTGACAAGCGTCTGGCAACTCTCGCGCACCGCATCAAAGAGGCGCGCTCTGCGCGCCTCATCCAGCTCCGCTCCGGCGTCATCCAAAAGTAGGACCGGGGCTTCCCCAACCCGCTCGCGCATCAGCTCCACCTCGGCCAGCTTGGTGGAGAGAGCCACGCTGCGCTGTTGGCCCTGCGATCCGAAAACGCGCACGTCCGTGCCTTTCACCTGGAAACCAAGATCATCGCGATGCGGCCCGATCAGCGTGATGCCTCGGGCCAGCTCGTCCTGCCTCACCTCCT
>DUUU01000480.1 GCA_012841485.1 Armatimonadota bacterium | reverse complement strand
CGGGCTCCGGCGGGCGCTTGGCTTACTGGAAGCGGGAGTCGATGGCATTGAGATCTACGAGACGGAGTGCCTGGCGCGCACCAGCCACTACCGTTGGATCCTACCTCTCTTCGGCAATGCCCCCCGCCTGAAGGCGTTCCTGGCAGAGTCCAACCTGGAGGCCTGCTTTCCGGTGACGGCCGCGACAGCCTTCTTCGGATACGACAACCACTCGCGCTGGGACCCGCGCGGGTGGACGGTGCATGGCAGCGGAGGGGCGGCGCTCTGAGCGCGCCTGCTCCCCTCAATACTGGGTGAGCCCCGGCACCCTGAAGGTGGAGAAGACCGGGCGCGGTACCAGCATCTGGGAGAGCGAACCCATCGCCATCTGCTCGAACCAGGCTCTGCCGGGTGACGTCGGACCCCGGAGGAACCCAGAGAGCGAGTGGTTGGTAGCCGGAGGCATGCTGCGGGTACCCAGAGGCGACCGGTAGACAACCGGCCCAGGGGGAGCGGGAGCGACCGGCATGATGATATAGTAGACCGATGGGGCGTGCTCCTGGGCGCCGCCCGATGCCTCATCGGCAGCCGGGGCGGCATTCTCCGGCGCCTGGGCGCCGGCCGGCGGGGGATTCGGAGTGTCGGCCGCTGGCGCGGTCGTCGCTGGCGAGCTCTTTTCCGGGGCAGGCTCGGGCGGCGGCGTCCGCTTGCGGATGAAGAGAGCCCCGTCCTCCTCCACGCCCTCGCACTCAGCCGCGCTCAAAATCGCCTGGAGCGCCTGCTCGATGGGAAGATCAAACAGACCGCAGGTGATCCTCCCGCTGACGTCGTCAGCGAAGACGTAGTTGATATCGGTGCCGCGCAAGACGTACGCGATCACCTGGCGCACGTCGGCGTTCCTCAGGTTGATGGAAATCGTCCTCTCCTCCGGGGCCGCCCCCAGCGGGGTGACCGCCGCCCAAGCGACGAGAAGCAAGATCGCAGCGCGCAACACGTACATGCCCCCCTCCGTTGCCCATCATGGCGATGTACGAGAGCCGGGAACCTCTCACTCGTTTGACGAAAGCGCGGCTGTCCAGGTTCACTCTCCCAACACGGTCACCACGATCGCGCGCCGGCGGGGCTTGATGTCGCACTCAAGGTGGAAGATCTGCTGCCACGTGCCAAGGACGGGCTGGCCCTCCCTCACAGGGAGCGTGATATCGGGGCCGAGGAGGGTTGCCTGGAGATGGGAGTGTCCGTTTCCATCATGCCAGGCCTGCTCGTGTCCGTAGCTCCGGCTGGGCGGGATGAGGCGGTCGAGCATCTCGGGCAGGTCGCGCTGGAGGCCCGGCTCGAACTCAATCGCGCCGAGGGCGCCGGTGCTCCCTACCTGGAAGACGTGGGCGATTCCGATCCGGATGCCGGACTTGGCGACGATGGAGGCCACCTGGCTGGTGATGTCGTGCATCTCCCGGTGGCCAGACGTCTCAAGGAAGAACTCTTCTTGGTAAACCATAATACCAGGCCAGTTCGCCCCTCTCACCGGGGGCTCCTTTCGGGGGCCCGGAAGCCGGACGCGTTACTCCAGGGCGCTCCCTCACCCGGCGAGGGGAGGGAGCGCCCCATCGAAGCGTGGTTCAGCAGAGCGGCGCCAGTACCGGTTCCAGCGCGTCGGCCATGCGCGTGAAGCCGAGATCGGTGGGGTGCGAGCTGTCCACGGTGCCCTCCCCATCGTCACCCAGCAGGTTTTCGCCCTCCACGTAGTACAGGTGCTTCACGCCGGCGGCGAGGAGCCGAGCGTATGCCTTGCGGAAGGCGTCTCGTCTGCTATCACACCGCTCGCGGTTCTCCGGCACGAAAAGCGCGTTCGTGAAGGTGCGGTCCTCCACCAGGACAATCGGCGTTTCCGGGTGGGCACGGCGCAGCGTCTCTACCAGGGGCACGGCGCGCTCGGTGATGAGGGGCGCCGTCATGTTCGGCAGGCAGTCGATGACGTAGACGCACGGGTCCAGCTCGGCAAGCAGCGCGGCCACTTCCGGCTCCATCTGGCCATTGCCGGAGAAGCCGAGGTTCAAGACGGGGCGGTCGAGGCGCCGGCCCAGGATCGCCGGGTGGCACATGCCAGGGCGGGAGGCGCACCCGCCGTGGACGATGGAGGTGCCATAGAAGAGGATGGGGCGTTCGGCGCGCGGGGCCACTGGCTGGAACCGGGCCTTTGGATCGACGCCCACTTCCACGGAGGTCACCCCGTTATAGAGGGGGAGATAGACGCGGTAAGCCCGATAGCCCGGCTTCAGGCCGGAGGCGAGCTTCGCCTGCACCTTGGGCCCGCTCTCAGGGCGGCCCACCCCGACCCAATGCCAGCGGCCATCATCGCCACGGGTATACAGATCGAGGCCGCTCACGCCGGTCGCGGGCATATGCGGCATCGCGAGGTTGCCGGAGCGCAGCATCCAGCGCGCGGAGATCTCGGTGGCATCCGTTTCGAAGTGGAAACAGATCCCCGCCGAGTGCCGGCTGAGGTTCCACACCGGATCGCGCACCACGCCTTTCGCCTTCCCCGGAAGCCGGTCATAATAGGCCTCCGTCTCCTCCCAGCCTTTGCCCTCCACGCCCCAATCTTGGACGTTATACCAGGCGATGCCGTCATCGGCATCGCGCCCCGCCATCTCCGGGTCCACTTTGCTCAGATCACTTGCCATGGGTCTCCTCGTTCCTACCCCGCAACGGCCCTGCCCTCCAGATCGCCCCGGGCACGCCCGCGCGGGCGCCGGCCGTTCTGTCTCATACCATGATAGGGTGGCTTCGCGCCTCGCGTGGCACCGGCGGGCGTTCAGCCCGCGGCGTACTTCCCTGGTGAAGCAGGCTGTTCCTGCCTGCCTTCCGTTGTCCGGTGGTTGTCCGTGGGCTCGACAAGGATCCCCGGCGGGCGGCGTGGTAATGAGAGGGGGATGCCGTGTGGGAGAGGAGCTTTGCATGGAGCTATCAGGTCCGCCGTACCTGGGTGCGGCCTACTATCCGGAAGATTGGCCCCTGGATCAGATTGACGACGATATCGCCCTGATGCTCGAGGCGGGGATGAACGTCATGCGCGTGGGCGAGTTCGCCTGGAGCCGCATGGAGCCGCGCGAGGGAGAGTATGATTTTGAGTGGCTCCACCTCGTGATCGAGAAGCTGGGCCAGGCGGGGATTCCGACGATTCTGGGCACTCCCACGTGCACGCCCCCGGCCTGGCTGGCGGAGCGATACCCCGAAATTCTGGTGATGTCGGATCAGGGGCGGCGCGCTGGACACGGCGGCCGGCGACACGCCTGCCCAAACAGCCCCGTTTACCGGGAGCACTGCGCGCGTATCGTCACGCGCATGGCCGAGGAGTTCGGGCACGACCCGCGCGTCATCGGCTGGCAGATCGACAACGAGCTGTTTCCCGCCGGCCCCCGGGGCTGTTGTTGCCCGGTGTGCCATGCCAAGTTTCAGGAGGCGATGCGCGAGCGTTTCGGCACCATCGAGGCGCTCAACGAGGCTTGGGGCACCCACCTGTGGAGCCAGGCCTACCAGGATTTCCGGCAGCTCCCGATCCCACGCACCGACGTCCGGCATCATCCGTCGCTCCTCACCGCGTGGATGTGCTTCCAGTCGGATTCCTATATTGAGTTTGCCCACGCGCAGGCAGAGATTCTCCACCGCCTGGCCACACAGCCGGTTGGCACCGATATGATGCCCACGGGCGCGCTGAACTACCATCAGATGCACCGCAAGCTGGATGTGGTCCAGTTCAACCACTACAACAGCCCGGAGAACCTGGGGCAGGCGGCGTTCTGGATGGATCTTTGCCGGCCTATCAAGGAAGCGCCCTTCTGGAACACGGAGACCTCCACCTGCTGGAACGGCGGCGTCACGGCGAATGGCTATAAGCCGTCCGGCTTCTGCCGGGCCAACTCCTGGCTCCCGATTGCCCTCGGCGCAGAGGCCAACCTGTACTGGCTGTGGCGCGCGCACTGGAGCGGCCAGGAGCTGATGCACGGCTCCGTCGTCTCGAGCTGCGGCCGGCCGCTGCATATTTTCGGCGAGGTGCGCGAGGTCGCCCGCGGCTTCCGCGCGGCGGCCGACTTCCTCAACGGCACCCGGGTCGCTCGCCCGAAGGTGGCCCTCCACTTCTCCGGGTTTGCCTGGTGGCTCTTCGAGCACCAGCCGATGGTGAACGGGTTCCGCTACCTCGACCAGTTGCTGAATGGCTTCTATCGACCGCTGCTCCAGGCCCAGATCGGCGTCGATGTGATCGATCCCGCGGCTTCTCTGGAGCCGTACACCGTGGTCTGCTCTCCCTTCTTGCCGGCGCTGGATGAGGCGGGTCTGCGCGAGCGCCTGCGGCCGTGGCTCGAAGCGGGCGGCACCTGGATCGCCGGTCCGCTCACCGACATTCGCACGCTGGACGCGACGAAGTATCGCCACGCGCCGTATGGCACCCTGGAGGAGTGGGCCGGGGTCACCTGCCGGTATCAGATCCCGGGAGACCCGCAGAGCTTTGCCCTTCGCTGGGGCGACCGCTCTATCTCGGGTGGCTCGATGTGGTATGATGGCCTGGAGCCGCGCCAAGCCGAGGCGGTCGCCACCTATGCGGACGGGCCGCTCAAGGAGCTGGCGGCGGTCACGCGCACGGAGGTAGGCAAGGGGCAGCTGCTGCTTCTGGGCACGCTGCCGCGCGGTGAGGAGGTTCGGGAGATGGTCTTGGGCGCCGGCGGGTGTCGCGCGGCCGAAGCCACGCCGAATCTGCTGGTGGTGCCCCGAGAGGGTCCAGGGGGGCGCGGTCTCATCGTTCTCGACCTCGAAAACCGGGCGGGGATGCTGACGCTGCCGCAACCGGCCACCGACCTCTTGACGGGAAGACGCCACGAGGGGCGGATTGAGGTGGCTCCCTACGCGTTGATGGTCCTGCGCTACTGAGGGCCTCGCGGCCGGGTTGCGCACGCGTGTTCCGGGCGCCGGTGTCGATGCCATGGATGAAGGCTGCCCGCGAGCGCGGATCGGAAGCGCCGCGCTGCTTCTCGGCAAAGCCCTTCGGGCTCCCCCTCCCAGCCCTCGCCCTCTCCGGTTGCCCGGGAACGTGGCCCGGCTCAGCCTGGCAGGGCTTCGCTCGCAAGAAGCGCGGAAGATTCACCTCGGCGCGCCGGGTTGAGCGCGTGTTCCGGCGCATCCTGATTCTTCCAGGCGTGCTCCCCTTTCGCTTTTCCTCTTGACAAGCCAGGCGAGGGTAATTATCATGGGATAATGGAAGGCGAGCACCGTGCGTATCTGCCCCCGGACCGCTGGTGATGTGTGTGCCGGCTGGTGACGAGCCTTCCCGACACACCTGGAGGTGGAGGTAGGAGATGATGAAGAGAGAGTGTGGTCGGGGTTTTACGCTCATCGAACTGCTCGTTGTCATAGCGATTATCGCTATACTCGCGGCGATCTTATTCCCCGTTTTCGCTCGGGCGCGAGAGAACGCGCGGAAGACAAACTGCGCGTCCAACGTCAAGCAGATTCTCCTGGGCATCCATCAGTATGCTCAGGATTACGATGAGGTACTCCCCTACGCCTCGCAGTGGGGCTCGCCGTTGCAGCCCTGGCACTACTATCTGCAGCCCTACCTGAAGAACTCGGGCATCCTGAAATGCCCGTCGTACCCGGGCGCGGCTCAGGGATACGGCTGGAACTACCAGAACTTCGGGTACTACTCTTCGGGAACGGGGGCGTTCTCGAACAATCCGGGGCGTGCCCTCGCGGCGGTTCCGGTGCCCGCGGACACGATCCTCATCGCGGATAATCCGGATGCGGGCATGTATGGCGCGGGCGGTATCTTTGCCTACGGGCCGACGCAGATGAATCCATCCGGGGCAGCAGCGAATCCCGGTAACGCTCCGGCTCGGCACAGCGACGGCGGCAACTACGGGTTCGTGGATGGCCACGTGAAGTGGCTGGCCGCGCAGGCGGCTGCCTCGCAGGATCGGTTGTGGACCGTGGCGGAGGACTGAGCCCTCGGGAAGCAGCCACAACAACGAACGG
>DUUU01000479.1 GCA_012841485.1 Armatimonadota bacterium | reverse complement strand
GTGGCCGGCGCGTGCGAGCCGTTGCCCGATGGCGGCGCGGTCTTGGACGCGTTGTAGGACTCAGGCCCGGGCGTGGGCGCGGCCGGGGCAGCCGGCGTGGCCGGAGGAGCTGGTGTGACCGGCGCGGCGGGCGCAGGCGCCGGGCGCGGAGTGTGCGTCGCCACGATTGCCGGATCGGACTCGACCTCGGAGAGCTCCTCGGCCAGGGCTTCACCGATATTCACGGCATCGCGGAGGGCCCGGCCCTTGGCGCGGGTGGATGCCAGACGGATGAGTGCCGAGGAGAGGCGCTGGGTGACGTTCTTCGGGGAGGCATCCGCGACATCGACGAAGACGCGGCCATCTTTGAGACGCACCTCCGCCTCGACGATGGCGACGTACTCGTTATCTGGGCCCGGCACCTGGAGGATCCGGGTGCGAATGCCCTCCAGGCCCATGGCATGCGCGCACTCCAGCACGCCCCGGTAGGTGCAGTACTGCTGCCCCTGGAGGGTGATCACGTGCTCGGGATTGATGTTGGGATTCACGGCTCCTCCTCCTCAAATTCCGTGCCGGGCGAAGATATGCCGGCGCACCGCCTCGATTGTCTTGTCGGCGAACGCCTCCACCGCCGCCGGGTCGCCATAGAACGAGGGCATGGCCGGAGGCTCCTCCGCGGGCGC
Organism: Armatimonadota bacterium; assembly: GCA_012841485.1. Next base: position 1,754 of record DUUU01000479.1, on the reverse strand, counting down.
GGCTGGCAGATCGACCTCGGCCAGGCAGGCAAATGCGCGCGCCCAGGCATCGCCCACCACCTCCGGGTTGTAGCCTCCGCCGCCGAGCGCCACCAGCGGCCGGCCCCAATCCCGGATGGCGCGCACCGCGCGCAGGAAACCCGCCGTCGTCAGCCTCAGATGCGCCAGGGGATCGGCATGGTGCGTATCGATCCCAAGCTGGGCGACGATCACCTCTGGGTCGAACCACTCTACCAGTGGATGCACCAGGGCGTCGAAGACGCGCAAGAAGGTGTCGTCACCCGTGCCTGCCATCAGCGGCGCGTTGACACTGTAGCCCTCGCCGGCGCCCGTGCCGGTCTCCTCCGGGGCACCTGTGCCCGGGAAGAGCGTGCGCCCGGACTCGTGCAGCGAGAGGGTGAGCACGCGCGGCGAGTCGTAAAAGACCGCCTGGACTCCATCGCCGTGATGCGCATCGATATCCAGATAGAGCACTCGCTCGTGCCGCCGCAAGAGATCGATGATGGCAACAGCCGGGTCGTTGAAGATACAGAACCCGCTGGCGCGCCTGGGCATGGCGTGATGCAGGCCCCCGGCGGGGTTCATTGCCCGCGTCGCCTCCCCACGGCTGACGAGGCGCGCCGCCTGCAGCGACGCCCCTGTATAGAGCAGGGACGCCTCCAGCATCCCGGGGAACGGGACGTTATCCAGGGTCCCGAAGCCATACTCCTCTCTCTTCGCCATGCGCCGGCCGGAGCTGAGCGTCGCCACCGCGTTGTAGTATTCCCGAGTGTGGACCGCCAGCACCTCCTCTTCGGTGGCCGGCTGTGCCTCCACCTGGCAGACATGGGGGCTGTCGAGCACCCCCTCGGCCTGGAGCCGCTCGCGCAGGATGCGCAGGCGCTCCGGGCGTAGTGGGTGGAGTGGCCCGAAGTCATACTCCAGGAATGCCTCGGAGAAGATAAACGCCGCATGCCCACCTTGGTGCATGGCTCCTCCCGAGCGCCTGCCCGGCTCCTATTTTGGAGGCACCACCCGGATATGCAGCTCCTGAAGCTGTGCCGGATCCACCTCTGAGGGCGCATCCATCATCAGATCGGTTGCGCTGGCCGTCTTCGGGAAGGCGATGACGTCGCGGATTGACTCTGCGCCGGCCATGATGGCCACCATCCGATCCAGCCCTGGGGCGATTCCGCCATGAGGCGGCGCTCCATACTGGAAGGCGTCCAGCAGGAAACCGAAGCGCTCGTGTGCCTTCTCGCGGCTGATTCCCAGGATCTCAAAAACGCGCTCCTGGAGGTCGGCCCGGTGGTTTCGGATGCTTCCGGAGGCGACTTCGCTGCCGTTGAGCACCAGGTCATACTGATTCGCGCGGATGCGCGTCCAGGGATGCTCCGGGCTGCCGGGCTCGGCTTCGCTCTTCCACCCCTCCTCAAGGAGGTGGAGATCATCCGGGTGCGGGGCGCTCACCGGATTGTGCATAAAGTCGTACCGCTTCTCCTCGGGCTTCCACTCGAACATCGGGAAGTCGATGATCCAGACGAAGCGGCGCTGTGCGGGGTCGGCCAGGTTGAGCTGCTTGGCCAGATGCACGCGCAGGCGGCCCAGGGCGGTGTTGGTGACGTCCGGCTGGTCGGCGACAAAGAGAAGCAGGTCGCCCGGCTTGCCATCCAGGGCAGCGCGGATCGCCTCGAGCTGCTCGGCGGTGAAGAACTTCGCGATCGGGGCGCGCAGGCCACTCTCCTCAACGTAGAAGTAGGCGAGGCCCTTCGCGC
>DUUU01000478.1 GCA_012841485.1 Armatimonadota bacterium | reverse complement strand
TCCAGAGATTCAGACGCTGGGGTAAAAACGAAGGGTGGCAGCTATCCCGGGCTGCCACCCCAATCTTAATGTACTGCTGCTGTGGTGCAGTGGCTACCAGCGACCCCCACGGCCACCGCCGCCATAGCCGCCGCCACGACCGCCGCGGCCACCGCCGCCACCGGCACCATAGCCGCCACGGCCGCCGCCGGCACCGCCAAAGCCGCCCATGCGTGGCGCCCGCTCGCGCGCTTCGCTCACGGTCAAAGTTCGGCCGTCCAACTCGGTGCCGTTCAACTGCTCAACGGCGGCATCGGCATCCGCGTCATTCTCCATCTCTACGAAACCGAAGCCACGGCTCCGTCCTGTCTCCCGATCGGTAATCACATCTGCGGATACCACAGGGCCAATCTGCTCAAAGTAGTCCCGAAGCTCCTCTGAGGTTGTGCCGTAGGACAGTCCGCCTACGTAAATCCGTTTCGCCATTGAAGGCTCCTCTCCCACCTCTACAGACATGTGCGTGCACAGAAGCCCAGCTCGGGATCGGAACTATGGCCCCTACGCGAACGACACCGGTCTTATAGGCCGCCTGAAGGTGGATGACGGCCACGTTCTAGAGCATTATACTTGCTTCCGCGTTGGAATGCAAGCGTGTTTTCAGGCCCCGTCTCCCAACTCGGCGCTTGGTTGCCACATCACCGCCGGGATCCGCGCGAATCACCGCTCGTGACCTCGTGACTCCTGGCAGGGGACCCCGATCCTCACAGCGAAATCTATGCTGGCACATATACTGTACCAGGAGAATCCACGTATGAAACCTGCCGATATTCAGCCGATGGATGTAAGCCTGCATCTCCTTCCCGTCGAGATGCGCGTGCCTCTCAAGTTCGGCGCCGAAACCCTCACCCAGGTGACGTGCGCGCGGGTGCGCTTGCGCGTCCGGGATCGCGCGGGCAAGAGCGCCGAGGGCTGGGGCGAGACTCCGCTCAGTGTGGCCTGGGTCTGGCCTAGCGCGCTCTCGTTCGAGGCTCGCGAAGCCGCGCTCAAGGAGTTCTGCCTTCTTCTCTCTCGCGCCTGGGCCGATTGCCGCGAGTGGGGCCATCCAATGGAGGTAGGTCATCTCTTCCTGGAGAGCGTGCTGCCCACTCTTCTCGAAGAGTTCAACCGCGAGCGCGGCGACGCCGAGCCGATGCCCTGGCTCGCGGCGCTTGTCTGCTGCTCTGCCTTCGATATCGCCCTCCACGATGCCTACGGCGTCTTGCATGGGCTTCCGGTCTACCAGACTTACAACGCCGACTTCATGAATGCCGATCTGGCGCACTATCTGACCCCGGCCGAGGGTGCCGCCGTCTCTTTTGCTTCGAAATACCCGGCGGATTACCTCGTGATGCCCCGGCCAGACCGGCTCCCTGCCTGGCACCTGGTCGGTGGCAAGGATTGGATCGACGCCTCCGAGTGTGACGGCACCCAGCCGGACGACGGCTATCCCTTCCTACTCCGCGACTGGATCCGCCGTGATGGCCTCAACTGCCTGAAGGTGAAGCTCCGCGGCAACGACGCCGCCTGGGACTACGACCGCCTGGTGCGCGTTGGTCAGATCGCCATTGAGGAAGGCGTGGACTGGCTCACCACGGACTTTAACTGCATGGTGACCGACCCCGCCTATGTCAACGAAATTCTGGACCGGCTCGTGCTCGAGCACCCGCGCATCTACGGGATGATCCTCTACGTCGAGCAGCCTTTCCCCTACGACCTGGAGGCGCACCAGATCGATGTCCACAGCGTTTCGGCGCGCAAGCCGCTCTTCATGGATGAGAGCGCGCACGACTGGCACCTGGTGAAGCTGGGCCGCTCTCTCGGCTGGACCGGCGTGGCCCTGAAGACGTGCAAGACGCAAACCGGCGCGCTGCTCTCGCTCTGCTGGGCCAAGGCGCACGGAATGACGCTGATGGTGCAGGACCTCACCAACCCGATGCTCGCGCAGATCCCGCACTGCCTCCTGGCCGTGCACGCCGGCACCATCATGGGCGTCGAGACGAACGCCATGCAGTTCTATCCCGATGCTTCGCTTCCAGAGGCCGCCGTTCACCCGGGCCTCTACTTCCGGCGCGAAGGCGTGGTGGATCTTTCCACCGTCAGCGGTCCTGGCTTCGGCTATCGCGTTGCCGAGATACAGCGCGAGCTGCCGCCCCCGGTAGCCTGAGAGTAACCGGTGAAAAAAGCGGTGATCTTTGGCGGGCAGAGGGCCGGCGTGATCGAGGTGCCCGACCCAAAGCCGAAGGAGGACTGGGCGCTTGTCAAGGTGCATGTCGCCCCGATGTGCGCCGAGTACAAGACGTTTCAGAACGGCGGGAAGGCCGATAGCCTCGGCCACGAAGCCGCAGGCGAGGTGGTTGCCGTCTCCCAACCATGCCAGGTGGCTGTGGGCGACCGGGTCGTGGTGATGCCGCTCTACTCCTGCGGGACGTGCGCCCTCTGCCGCGCCGGCGATTACATTTACTGCCGGAACGGCATCGACCCCGCGGCGTTCACCGGCTCGCCGGAGGGGGCCGCCACCATGGCGCAGTACGTGCTCAAGCCCTCCTGGCTGCTGCCGAAGATCCCTGAGGGGATCAGCTACGAGCACGCCTCCCTGGCGTGCTGTGGGCTTGGCCCCACCTTGGGCGCGTGCGAGCGGATGGGCGTGAGCGCGTTCGATACGGTGCTCATCACCGGCATGGGCCCGGTGGGCCTGGGCGGTATCATCAACGCACGTTACCGGGGCGCCCGGGTCATCGCCGTAGAATCGCACCCCTGGCGCGCCGAACGCGCCCGGCTTCTGGGCGCCGACGCCGTGGTGGATCCCACGCGCCAGGATGCCCTGCGCGAAATCCTCGACCTCACCAACGGCGAGGGCGTGGACAAGGCGATCGACTGCTCTGGCAACGTGGCCGCCCACCGTCTCTGCATCGATGCCACTCGCCGGAGGGGGCAGGTTGCCTTCGTCGGCGAGTGCATGGATGAGACGCCGGTGCGCGTCAGCCCCGATCTGATCCGCAAGGGCCTGACACTGCACGGCGTCTGGCACTACAACCTGTCGCGCCTGCCGGCGCTCTTCCAGATGATCCGCCGCTCTCCTGATGCCCTCGACCTCCTCATCAGCCACCGCTTCCCCATCGACCGTGTTGAGGAAGCGTGGCGGCTGCAGGCAACCGGCGAGTGCGCGAAAGTCCTTCTGAAGCCCTGGGAGTAGAGGATGCCCGAGCACCTGGTGGGAGTGATCTCAGATACGCATGGTCTGATGCGCCCGGAGGCCTTGAGGGCGCTGGGGGGTGTCGAGCGCATTCTGCACGCGGGGGACGTCGGGAACCGCGAGGTGTTGGATGCGCTGCAGCAGATCGCTCCGGTGACCGCCGTTCGGGGCAACACCGACCGCGACGCCTGGGCTTCCCGGCTTCCGAAAACCGCCGTCGTCGAAGTGGGTCCGGCCACGCTCTACCTGCTACATGACCTCGGCGAGCTCGATCTCGATCCGGCAGCCGCTGGCTTTGCCGCCGTGATCTACGGCCACTCTCACCAGCCCCACACCGAGAGCCGGGGCGGTGTTCTCTACCTCAACCCTGGGAGTGCCGGCCCGCGCCGCTTCCGCCTCCCTGTCACCCTCGCGCGCCTCCGCGTTCGCGAGACGGGACTCGAGGCAGAGATTGTTCCTTTGTTGCCACCCGCGTGACCCACGCGTCGGCCAGGCCAGGCCGGTCCGGATCACGCGGGTGCATTTCTCAGGAGTTGTCGTGCAACCAGAGCCGGGCGACGTTCGGACCGCCGATCGCTTCGTCCTTCTTCATCCACTTCGCGTGCCCGTCGAAGAAAACGATGATCAGGCCGTCCATGTGCCGGCTGGCGGTCCCCTGGTCCCCAAATTCCGGACTTTGGATAGGGCAGTAGACGTACGGCATGGTGGTCACCACGTTGGTCTTCTCGAAGAAGACCCCCGACTCGGACACGCGCGAGATCTGGGCGAGGGTCATCGGCTGTTGGTAGATGACACGGTAGGGGTAGTGATGCTGGCACACGCCCCAGGCATGAGGGATGGTGCGCTGTGGACCGTGGGAGTCGGCACGGAATGTCGAGACGACGTTCTTATCCGAGGGGCACCCGAAGATCTCCTCGTTCTTCATGTAAGGCAGGAGGCACTGGAAGCTATAGCGTGAGTCCGGTGCCTCATGGTGGCCGTACGGGAGAGTCTCATCATAGTCCTGACAGTACTGCATGAGCGCCGTGCCGAGCTGGCGGCCGTTGCTCAGGCAGGATGATTTGCGCGCATTTTCCCTCGCGCGCGCGAACACCGGAAAGAGGATCGCCGCGAGGATGGCGATAATGGCGATCACGACAAGTAGCTCGATCAGCGTGAAACCGC
>DUUU01000477.1 GCA_012841485.1 Armatimonadota bacterium | reverse complement strand
TGCGGTATACGGGGGCCACGCCCGTGGTGGTCGACGTGGACCCCGACACGGGGAACATCGACCCAAAGGCGGCGCGCCGCGCGCTCACCAACCGCACACGCGCGATTATTGCGGTGCATGCCGCGGGCCTCCCCGCCGAGATGAGTGCGCTCCTCGCACTGGGCGTGCCTGTGATTGAGGACTGCGCTCAGGCACTGGGCGCCACCTATGCCGGCCGGCCAGCGGGCAGCCTGGGGGCGATCTCTATCTTCTCGTTCTATGCCACCAAGGTGATCACCACCGGACATGGCGGTATGCTCGCCACGAGCGACCCGAGACTCCTGGAGCGTGCCCGCGACCGTCTTGGTTGCGATAAGAAGGCGGATGACCAGCTCCGCTACAACTACGCGCTTACCGACTTTCAGGCGGCGATGGGGCGCCTGCAGCTCGCGAGGCTACCCCAAATCGTTGCCCGCCGGCGCAGCCTGGCCGAGCGCTACCGGAGCGAGGGCCTTCCCGATTGGCACGGGCCGCGCGACGGCCATATTTACTATCGCTATCTGATCCGGGTGCAAAACCTGGAAGCCGCCGTCTCCTGGCTCGCCGCTCGTGGCGTCGATGCCAAGCCTCCCGTCTACCGAACGCTCGCCCAGGATGGGAGCAGGAGCTGTCCGGTGGCAGAAACAATCCAAAAATCGGTTCTTTCCATCCCACTCTATCCAGCACTGGAAGAAGAGGAGATTGACCGGGTCATCCGGGCGCTGCGCGAAATGCCTCGCGCCCTCTAGAAGGTTCTGTGTATGCTCAGCTATGCCCTCATCTTCATCGTTGCTCTGGGTATCTCGTTCGCGTTGCTCCCCTTCGCGCGTTCACTCTCCTGGCGTTGGGGGATGCTGGACCACCCCAGCGGACGCAAGATGCATCAGCAGCCAACACCACTTTTGGGCGGGGTGGCGATTTACGGCGGCTTTGCCCTGACGGTCGCGCTCCTTGCCCGTGAGGACCGTGACTTTCTCTTCTTCCTGCTGGCGTCGCTCTATCTGCTGGTCATCGGCCTGATTGACGACCGGTTCGAGATTCAGGCCCGACACCGCATCTTTCTCCAGGCCGCCGCCGCGGTCGCGGTCATCGCCACCGGGATCTCCTTCTCCCTCGGGATGGGGGTAATCATCGCGGGCGCCGTCACGCTCCTCTGGCTGCTGGGGATCGTCAATTCGACCAACTGCCTGGATTGCATCGATGGCGCGGCCGGCACCTATGCCTTCGTCGCCTGCTGCTGGTTCTTCGCGTTGGCGCTGCAGCATGGCCGGCTCTCCATCGCCTCGCTCGCGGTCGCGCTCGCAGGGGCAGTACTCGGGTTCCTCCTCTGGAACTTTCCCCCGGCATCCATCTTCATGGGCGACCTGGGAAGCACGTTCGTTGGGTTGATGCTCGGCATCCTCTCCCTCGCCAGTGGCACCCCCTACCAGGAGCGGTTCCGCTTCCCCATTGAGGCACTCGTTCTCGCTCCAATCGCCTATGACTTCCTGCTGGTACACGTTCGCCGCTACCGCGCGGGCACCCGAAACGTGCGTGACCTGCTCAGTTCTACAGGGAAGGATCACCTCCCCCATCGCCTCCTGGCGATCGCGCTCACGCCGCGCGAGGCCGATCTCTACCTGGCGGCGCTCGCCAGCCTCTGGGGGCTCACCGCGCTCCTACTGGTTCAAGGCCACCTTGCCGCGGTCGCAGCGGGCGCGCTTGCCCTTATCGCGCTTTTCTTCGGCGAGGGCGTACTCTATCGCTTGACGGGTGCACGCCGGCATCGCCTGGGGGCAGCTGCCAGCCCCAGGGCCTCCGAAGAAGCTTTTGAGACCGGCTCTGCCGGCGACTGAAACCAATCGTTCGCTTTCCCTGAGGAGTGAAGCAATGCGCTATCTCATCACCGGCGGTGCGGGCTTCATTGGCTCGCACCTGGCCGACGCTCTCATCGCCCGTGGCGACGAGGTGACGGCCCTCGACAATCTAGCCACAGGCTCGCTAGAGAACGTGCGCCATCTGGAGGACAACCCCGCCTTCCGCCTCGTCGTCGGCAGCATTCTGGATCCAACACTCGTAGACGAGCTCACGGCTAGCTGCGATGTCGTGGTCCACCTGGCGGCAGCGGTCGGCGTTAAGTGGATCATTGATAACCCCCTCTCCTCTATCCAGACCAATATTCGCGGCACCGAGATCGTGCTGGAGGCAGCAAACCAGCATAAGCGGACCGTGCTTCTTGCGAGCACTTCGGAGGTGTATGGCAAGAACGGGCATGGCCCTCTCTCCGAGGATGACGACCGGGTAGTCGGGGCTACGTCCGTCTCACGCTGGCTCTACGCTACCACAAAGGCATGTGATGAGTTTCTGGCGCTTGCCTACCACCGCGAGAAGCAGCTCCCGGTGATTATCCTTCGCTTCTTCAATACGGTGGGGCCGAGGCAGACCGGTCAATACGGCATGGTCGTGCCCCGTTTCGTGAAGCAGGCACTCTTGGGGCAACCGCTTACTGTCTTTGGAGACGGCCAACAGACGCGGTGCTTCACGGATGTCCAGGACGCGGTGCGCTGCGTGCTCGCTCTGGCCGATACCCCAAAGGCGATCGGGCGCATCTTCAACATCGGTGGCTCTCAGGAGGTGACCATTCAGGAGCTTGCCGAACGGGTGCTCGCCATGACCGGGAGCACCTCCGAGATTGTCTACCTGCCCTATGAGCAAGCCTATGAGAAGGGGTTCGAGGATATGCGTCGGCGTGTGCCAAACACCACGCGCCTCCGCGAGACGATCGGCTTTGCTCCCGATTCGGACCTCGACACGATACTTAGGCGAGTGATCGATTACTTCCAGAAGTAGAACTAATACATCGAATCCCATGCCGTCCCGGAGAGGAGATGGCGATGCCCTCTGGTGACGCGGCCGAACGTTCTCCAAACAGCCCAGATCGCCCGAGCATCGACCCTATGC